>DJEI01000072.1:45165-125585 GCA_002431865.1 Lachnospiraceae bacterium UBA5902 | reverse complement strand
CCGCATACGCGGGGTTGAACCTTCTTACTAACTACTGGTTGTCGTGTGAGTGAAATATTCCCCGCACGGGCGGAGTTGAACCTATTGTAGAAGAGCAGCGCCAGACAGTTCAATTATATTCCCCGCATGCACGGGGTTGAACCCACGCTCGAATCGAACAAGTCGATGCGAGATGTAATATTCCCCGCACGGGCGGGGTTGAACCTGTCGCGAAATAATCGAAATTGTTAGTGCGTGCATATTCCCCACACAGGTTCCGAAGAACATTATATTCCCCGCATGCGCGGGGGTGAACCTACCTGTTCCGCAACTAGCACAACGTATGCTGTAATATTCTCCGCATATGCGAGAGAATTCTTATGCAAAAGCCTTATTGCAAGCAAAACTAATTTTAACATCATCAAAGGAGCCCGCCCATGAAACTTTTCCACAAAAAATCACACACCACCTACAACCCAGCCGAGAAAACACCTGTCATCAAATGCAGCATCTGCACAGGAGAGCAGGTGGCTGGATTTCAGGACAATGCTACAAAAGCATTTGAAGACATTATGCTGATACAAGATGCATCGGATCTTGCACATTTCCGGAAGATGTATGGTATAATCGGAGATATTAAGAAAATCTATTAAAAGCATTACAGAAACTGAAAGGACACACTATGTCATACATAACTACTTACACCGGAAAACATTTTGATCCGGTCAATCCAGATGCATCCCTTCTTTGTATCGAAGATATCGCGCATGCATTATCGCTTTTGTGCCGCGGAAATGGGCATGTACAGACCTTTTTCTCGGTTGGACAGCATTGCATCGCCTGCGCGAAAGAAGCGCAGGCATGCGGGCTGTCAGCACGTCTGGTTCTTGCGTGTCTGATTCATGATGCAAGTGAATGTTACATGTCCGATGTTCCGCGTCCATTCAAGCAGACCTTGCCGGAATATAACCGGCTGGAAGATCAATTGCTTGATATGATTTATACGCATTTTCTTGGAAATACATTAGATGATGAGGAAGAGGCAATTCTGAAGGAAATTGACAATGCTATGCTATGGTACGACCTTACATATCTGTTACACGAGAAGCAGCCTTTACCGAAACCGCAGATACATAATGAACCAGATTATACCGTCCGACCATTTGCAGACGTAGAAGAGGAGTATTTACAGATCTATCGGACTTTCATCCAGAAACTTCATTAATATGATATAAATGAGCAGTGCGACGGATGTGCTTGCACAAGCCGGCATATTGCGAAAAAACACATGGAGCCGTCAGGCGACATGATATAAACACGCCAAACTTCTGAAAATAGCAAGAGCCGCCTATCATAATTAGATAAGCGGCTCTACTTATTTGATTTTTACCACTTTTTCTTCCGGTTGATATCGTAGATACCCCAATTACACTCAGAAGCAGCCGGAGAGGACGGATCTTTCCAGAGCTCATCGAATGCTTCAAATATAAATCCAACGATTTCTTCAGATTTCAGATAGTCAGCAATTTCCTCCAGGTAGCGTTTCTGATTTGCAACCGACGCATAATCGGCATGATCATTATGCGCCGTCCTTGTTGCCCAGCCAAGCTCCGTAAAGCAGATCTGCTTATCCGGATAGTATGGGTAGGTATGAATGCCGATGATGTCAACCGCATTAGCGATTGCATCCAGATTCTTCCAGTCAATATCAACCTCACAGAATGCAACTGACTGTTTCACAGCTGCATTCAGCTTCTTCGTATGTGACACAAGGCGTTCCTCAGATACCAGATGTCCTACAAATGGGAAGCGGTTTTCGTTTCCGACAGAGACAGCCGCGATTTCGTCTGTATATTCATTTGCAAGTGCGATCAATCGATCGAGCTGCGCATCATTGCTTGCTGCATGTGCTGCCAGTTCTTCATCACTAAATCTCTGTGGACCTGTGATACATTCTGCAGAATTGATTTCCGCCAATGAATCAATGCCGATCATACACTGAAGTGGAAGTTTCTCCTCGCGGATCACCTGCAGAACAGTAACGGCATGTGCATTTGGCTCATACATACGGATATAGCCATAGCCGTCTGCCACAAGCAGATGCAGATCTTCGGAAATCTGTTCCTTCGATGGCATTTCTCCGGTTGGACATTGACCTTCCCGGTAACCGGAATAACAGATTGCTTTTTTGTACAATAATTTCTTTTCAAATGTTTTTCCCATGTATGATTCTCCTTTGTTTATTTTGTATATAGTTTCTTTGTTGTTCTTATTAAACACAAGTTATCTTAGCATACATTTTTTGGAAAAGAATATCATAGTTTTGTGGTTAATTACAGATAATTGGAACCGTTTTTTACATTTAAAGGATACAGACATTTTACACATAAATGATTGCGTATATGGTCGGAACAGTAGAAGTCCCTCTATATGTTTGTTTATAAATTTATTCGCAAAACCCAGGTTTTACGAAATTATCTATTGATTTATTACAGGAGTAGTGGTATTCTGGAAATATAGAAAAATCAACGTTTTACAGGCATTTGGAGGTTTTTATTATATGGCTGATATTACTTATCATGAACAGGAAGAACAACACAATCTGGATTTGATACGGAATGTGTGTAACGATCTTCCCGACTACGTCAAGCGATTCGTCCGTGGTGTCCAGCAGACAACTTCGCCGCGAACCAGATTAGGCTATGTGCGTGACATCAAAATATTCCTCGAATATATATGTGAGGTCTATACCGAACATCCTTGTGATACTCCGAAGGATGTCTCTCTTGACGTCCTAGCGTCCATAGATACATTTTTCATCGAGGACTATCTGGATTATCTCCAGAAATACGAAAAGAACGGCCGTATCTACACAAACGGTAAATCTGCGCTCAAACGCAAGCTCTGTGCCCTGAGTGTCCTCTTTAATTACCTGTATAAGCACGATATGCTGCAGGAAAATATATTTGATAAGGTGGATCGCCCAAAACTGCCAGAAAAACCAATCACACGGATGGACGCGGATGAAACCGCAAATTTCCTTGATACGGTTGAATATGGAACCAATCTGACTGACCGTCAGCTCAAATTCCACGAAAAATCCAAAGTACGTGACCTGGCAATCATGACGCTCATGTTATCCACAGGCATCCGTATCTCCGAATGTGTCGGTCTGAATCTGAACGACGTGGATTTCAAGAACACATGTATCCGTGTGACCCGGAAAGGCGGCAAAGAGGCAATCGTCTATTTCAGCGATGAGGCAGTTGAACCATTGCAGGAATATATAGAGGAACGCAAGAAACTTACGCCTGCCAAAGGCTCTGAAAATGCGCTCTTCCTCTCCTCCCACCACAGCCGAATCAATGTTCGAACGATTCAGAACATGGTCAAGAAATATTCACAGATTGCGGTTCCTCTGAAGCATATTACGCCGCACAAGCTTCGTAGCACCTACGGAACTGCATTATATCAGGAAACCTCTGATATTTACCTCGTTGCCGATGTCTTAGGACATTCTGATGTAAATACAACTAGGAAGCACTATGCGGACATGGATGATTATCGAAAGCGCCGCGCCAGAAATACCGTGCAGCTCCGGGAGCATAATACAGTCCCAGACAGCAAATCTAAAAAATAGCCATATTGAAAATACCATCAACTTCTCTATAACATCCTGATGATAGCCCCACAAACGAGTTCCTGCTGTATAATTCTCATCCAGTGAGCCTCCGCATCGTGTATAGATACGCCCCTTCTTCGGGTGAATCCATGCATAGATAGGTATTCTCAGATTTACCCTCTTCAATCATCTCCTTGACACTTGCCTGCACGGAATCAATGGCAGAATCCACGATTCGCTTATACCAGCGTTCATAACATTTCTCTGGTGTCCATATCCTCGTAAAATCCAGTGATCTCTCTTGCCACGTCATTGAAATACATCCTCGGTGCCTTGCCCTCATCCATCTCGATTGCCCAAAGCCCAATTTTTGCATTGGTCAGAATCTCAGACAAATCCTTCTGGAAATCTATATTATTGTGTTTCCGCGTTTTCTCGTTAAGCGCCATGCTGCCATTCCTCTTATCCTGATTCTTTATATGTTTTTACAAAAAAATATCCTTTACCATCATATCTGATAAAGGATATTTTTTAAGATATTTCAAGTGTTTTCTACTTTATCTTATCTATGTAATCAATGATGAAATCGACGGTATCGTCTTCACTCATCAGACTACTGTTGATAAATATATCATAGCTTTCCAGTGCACCCCATTTTTTGGAAGTGTAATAGTTATAATACGATGCACGTGCCTTGTCTTCCTTTATAATCTGTGCCTTTGCCTTATCTGGAGTCAAATTAAAACGTTCTGAAACGGTCTTAATACGTTCCTCCAATGGCGCATGTATAAAGATACGAATCAGATTCGTATTATGACGCAATGCATAATCTGCACAACGGCCAACAAATACAGATGGTCCTTTATCTGCAAGCTTCTTAATCGTATCATACGTTGCCTGAAATGCCTGTTGGTTCAGATTTGTCTGATAGCCTGCACTTGTGAATCCATAACTATATGGATCGGAAACAAGTGAATACAGGAAACTTCTCGTTGGTTTCTCATCCAGCGATTTCAGGAATTCCTCGCTCAACCCGCTTTCCTTAGCCGTTTCATTGATCAGTTCCTTATCATAGAAGTTCGCGGAAATCTTTTCAGCAAGCTTTCTACCAATGTTACGACCATTACTACCAAACTGTCTACCAATCGTGATAATTGTCTTTGCCATAGATAAGCCCCCTTTACACGCCTTGTATAAGTCATTTTTGACTTACTCTGATTATACAATTTTTTGTGCAAATTGTCAAAATATTTTATAAATTTTCGTACTTTTTAGCTATATTGTTGAACTTTTCTATATTGGAATTGACACGATTCTCCATTGTTTTGTATGTATGGTTGACACGCATCTGCATCACAATATCATTATAGTCATTTTGTGCCAGCACCGGTTCCATCCGGATATACAGATCATCCGGGTGGAATTTTGTCTTCAATGCACGAAGTGCATCCTTCTCCCCAAGCATCTGCCGGAATTCCTTTGCACGTCCAGTAAAATTCAACGTTCCGTCGATCAGATCTCCGAGATCATGACTTGGATAGATTGTAATAAACTGTGCATCCGGCCACTTCTCCGTATTCAAAACCTTTCCCGCACGCATGCCAATCACAATAAACTGGCGGATTCCAAGATCATAAAGCGGCTGGATTGGCTCATTGTCTAACAGTCCCCCATCCCGGTATTTTTTTCCATCGATTTCCACTGCTTCATACATAACCGGAAGTGCGGTGGACGCAAGCAGGATCTTCCGGTTTGTATCCGCGTCATAGTCCTCCAGCCTGCGGTATTCTACCTGTTCCGGCTGCTCTGTCTCGTTTAAACGGCTGATTGATACATAGATATCTCGGGAATCTGTCTTAATCTTTTCCATATCAATATATTTTTCAAACATCGAAAGCATCTCATTTCGGGAGAAATACATACGCTTTTCGACAAGCATATTCAGATCAATATCAAAAACGGTATCCATATCAATCTCATTCCACGCCTGATACATCCGTTCCATATCATTCATCGAATAAAGCATCGCATTTACAGCACCGATAGACGCACCCGATATTGCTGTCACATCCTCTAACAGCCCTTGTTCCTGCAACACCTTTAATACGCCAACCTGATATGCGCCCTTGCCGCCACCACCGGCAAGCACCAGTCCGATTCCTTTTTCTTCACCCATATACACGTCCTCCATCGCTGCCCTTTCCAATCCATTTCCACGTCATATCATCTTTGGTTTACATAATATCGTTATTGTTTGCCATTATATAATACACGTTCCGGTTTTATGTCTGTTTCCTCAGTCATGATCGAATCTACGATTTGAACTGCATAACCGACCGCTGCAGTATGACAATCCGGATGTGCCGCCAGATACCGGTCATAATACCCGCCACCATAACCAATCCGGTCACAGCTTTTCGTGAAAACCGCCCCCGGCATCACGATCAGACAGGTACCTTCAAGCTTCTCCGGTTGTAACTGTACCTTACTGTCCGGCTCTAATATATGATATGCACCCTCAACAAGCGCAGTCCGTTCATTATATGCATAAAAATCCATGATATTCCCGTTGACGCGTGGCAGATAGATCTGCTTTCCATCTGCACGGAATTCCGGGATATATTGAAATAAATCGACTTCCTTCTGAATTGGCACATAGAGACACAGTACTGATGCTTCTTTATACACAGCAAGCGCATGGAGCTTCTCATAAATCTCCTGCGCTGCCTGCTTTTGATATGCTTCTGAAAGATTCCTGCGTTTTGCAAGAATTTCTTTACGAAGTTCTTTCTTTGATTCTGAAATTGTCATGCAAACCATTCCTTTATCTACTTTAAGCGGATCTGAATATACTCGTTTCGCTTATTCTTCGGTATATCCTTCACATGTGTGATACTTCCATCGGCTTCCTTGATGTCAATATTATCAAGCTGTGATTTCAGATTGCGCTTCACACTTGCGATATATGCCTTACGAAGAGCTGCCTGCTCCGCAAGCTCTGCTTCTGTCAGACCTTCCACCGTTTTACTTTTTCTAGCTAATTCGTTGATTCTCTGGATATCTGCTTCGTTCATGCGATATTCTCCATTTCTATTCTTATTTCTGGTATCCTTTATGCACGATGAAATCAACTGTATCAAAATTGTCATTCTCATGTGCTAAGAACAGGGTACCCACTGACTTTCCTTCCATCAGAGCATAGATCTGTGTCAGATTCTCAGCGTCCATGATTGCCATATCTGCACCGGAATCCGTAGCAATTCGTGCAGCCGCAATCTTCGTGGACATGCCGCCTGTACCATAGTTTGTCACGGCATCCTTCGCCATATTCTTCATTGTATCATCGATGGTTTCCACCAATGTCAGCTTCTTCGCATCTGGATTTTTATGTGGATCATCCGTATAGAATCCATCAATATCCGTAAGCAGAATCAGAAGATCTGCTTTGATCAGATGTGCCACGATTGCAGACATTGTATCATTGTCACCAAACTCGATTTCCTCTGTTGCCACTGTATCATTCTCATTGACAACCGGAATAACGCCCTGCTGTAACAGCTCATTTAACGTATTCTCGGCGTTTCTGCGTCGCTCTGGATCTGTGATCGCATCAAATGTCAGCAGAACCTGTGCAGCCATATGGTTGTACTCCATGAAAAGCTTCTGGTAGATCATCATAAGCTGTCCCTGCCCAATCGCTGCACACGCCTGCTTCAGGGATACGGTTTTCGGCTTATGACGCAGCCCCAGCATCTCAAATCCCACACCGATTGCACCGGACGATACCAATATTACGTCCTTTCCCTGATTCTTCAGATCACAGATAATGCGCACCAATGTTTCTAACTTCCGGTAATCTGCCCCACCGGTTTCTTCATGTATAATGGAAGACGAACCGATCTTTAACACGATTCGCTGTTTATCCTTCAATGCTTCTCTGATTCGTTTCTCGTCCACGTCTTTTCCCTCTTTATTCTATATTGTTAATGTATTCCGCAACCGCCTCAGCAACCTTGATTCCATCCACCGCTGCGGATGTGATACCGCCTGCATATCCTGCGCCCTCTCCGCATGGGAACAAACCTGCATAGTCGCTTCGATAGGTGTCATCACGCACGATACGTACGGGGGACGATGTTCGGGATTCTATACCGGATAGCACCGCATCTCCCGATGAAAAGCCTTTTAGTTTGCGGTTATAGTCCAAAATCCCTTCAATTATAGCATCATTTATATAGGCTGGCAAACAATTATTGAGGTTCGCAAATTGATAGCTGCCACGGATATTCGGCTTCACGCTTCCAAAAGCTGTCGTAACACGATTTTCCCGATAATCTTCAAACCGCTGTACCGGAATTTTGCCTTTTCCCTCTTCATAGGCAAGGCGTTCGTATTTCTTCTGAAATTCCACACCTGCAAGCACGCCATATTCGGCAAATCCATCCACCGCAAAATCTTCCGGTGTCACATTCACAACGATAGCAGAATTCGCATTTTCCTCATCTCTACCATGGTTGCTCATACCATTTACCACGCTCTGTTCTTCTCCGGATGACGCATTGACAACGAACCCACCCGGGCACATACAAAAGCTATACACGCTTCGCCCCTTACTTGAGCGATATGTCATCTTATAATCTGCCGCCGGAAGCAGCTTTGCCTGTTCACTCGTCCCATACTGGCTCGCATTGATCATCACCTGGGAATGTTCGATTCGAAGTCCCATCGCAAAGGATTTTGCTTCCATCGTGACACCAGCCGCATGCAACATCGCAAATGTGTCTCTTGCGCTGTGCCCGATTGCAAGAATACAGGCACAGGTTCCCACAACGATTGTCTGATTATTCTGCAGATTTTCGATCGTAAGTGCAAGGCGTGTATCTGACTTATGTGAGATTGCAGTAAGCTGATGGGAGAAATGAATTTCCCCACCAAGGGAACTGATTTCCTCACGCATTTTCCGCATCACACGCTTTAATACGTCCGTTCCAATATGCGGTTTGTTCAGATAACCAATCTCCTCTGGCGCCCCAAACCGTATAAAATCCTGGATAACCGCCTGAATCCGTCCGTATTTATCTTTAATACCGGTGTTCAGTTTCCCGTCCGAGAAGGTTCCGGCACCACCCTCGCCAAAGGATACGTTTGAATTTGCACAGATTGGTGACTCTTCCTGCCAGAAGCCCTCGACATCCTTCGTCCGTTCTTCCACACATTTTCCGCGTTCATAAACAATTGGTCTGTATCCGGCACGTGCAAGCTGCAACGCTGCAAAATATCCTGCCGGACCGGCTCCGATGATGACCGGACGGTATACAGATCTGTCCATATTCCCATCCAAATCGTCTCTTTGTTGATATGGAAATACATATTTCTTTTTATTGGTTAACATAATGTCTTTATTGTCAATTATTTTAGATGGAATTTGGGATAAATCCGCGATTCCCACATCCACCGTATAAATATGCAATAAATTTGCCTTATCTCTGGCATCTAAGGATTTCCGGACAATCTGATATGTATACGGCTGATTTGTCTTGAGCAGTTTCTGTATTTTCTTTCTCAATGCCGTTGTCTCATCCTTCTGTACCGGAATCTTGATCTGGTTAATTGTTATCATGACATGCTCTCCCTGCCCGTAATCCTGTAAGTAATGCAAACGTCAGATTATATCCGCCACAATCTCCGTCGATATCCAGCATTTCTCCCGTTGCATACAATCCCGGATATGGCATACATTCCATCGTCTCTGGCTGGATCTCTGTCAGCTGGATTCCACCTGCGGTTACCTGCGCCTGTTCATAATTTTTTAATGCCCGGATGTGAAATGGGAATCGTCTGCACAGGTGGTAGATTGCCTGCATCTGTGTTTCTGACAATTCTTCAAGTGCCTGCTTTGGCTGTTCACACGCTATGTCTAATATATACATCGCGAGCTTGTCTGTCAAAAATGCATTCAGATATCCATACAGACTCCGGTTCACATTTCTGCTTCCCTGCACAAATGCATTCTCTTCTATCTCGGGTAAAAAATCCACATACAGCTTAACACTTGATTCTTCTGATAAGATCCTGCCAAGCTCCGAAGATAAATTAAATATCATAATACCAGATAAACCATATTCCGTAATCTGCAATTCGCCGGACTGTTTCCATACCGTGTTACCCTCTTCAAACCATGCCGAACATGCCACACGTACGCCTTTTACCGCCTCAGTATTTTCCTCTGTCATAACGGCACATAAAGCCGGCCTTTGCGGCTCCTGTTTTACGCCGAGCTTCTCTGCAAGTCTTGCGCCGTCCGCGCATCCGCCAAGCGATGGATATGACCGTCCACCACATGCCAGTATCACTTTTTTGGCAATAATCTCAGTATTGCACAAAACATGATATCCATCCTTTTTTGCCTGTATATCTGTCACCGTTTCTGACAGATACGTGGTCACCTGCAATGCTTTTATTCGGTCTAAAAGTGCCCATACAACCGCTGATGCCTGCATTGATATTGGATAATAATATCCGTCGATACATCTTGTATATACACCAATAGAATGCAAAAATGCAAACATTTCATGCAATGGCTGCTCGCCCAGACAGGTATGTAGAAATGTCTGATACGTTTCTGAAGACGAATGATAATGACCATCTTTCATATCTACATTTGCCAGATTGCATCGACCATTGCCTGTGGCATATAATTTTTTACCGAGTTTTTTATTCTTATCAATGATACAGACGGTGTTTCCGCCTTCGGCAGCCGCGATGGCTGCAGCCATTCCGGCTGCACCACCGCCAACTACACATACATCATACTGTGTTCTCATTGTATTCCTCACTGTAAGTTTTTCTAGGTTGATAATGATTCCAGATACCGATACAATTTCTTTTTCGAATCAAAATACACGTTTTTTAATAGATTCTGATATACACTTGGATGCAATTTCTGCAAAACCGCCGCATCAATATCGGTATACTCATATACCTGCTGTGTGTCCGCCTCATACACAATCACACGTCCGTTCTGAATCCCTACCAAAAATCCATTTTCTTTCCATTCTGTATCAATGGAAATAGAATCTGCTGCAAGCTCCAGCTTTTGTCCCTCTTTTTCCTGCATACGTTGTTTAAAATACTCATTTGCAATCAAAAAACATAATGAAAAAATCCCTACAAATAATAGTACATATAAAAATAATTTCTTCATGGCACCAACTCCTTGAAGAAATTATTTCCATATTCGTATTTAATTATTCAAAGATAATCTTATCCTGCTTTGTCTCATCAAATACTGTTACAAATGTCTTTCCCGGATTCATCTTTAACTGCTTGCCATCTGCAGTGTAATATTTAAGCACACCATTGTCTGGTCTCCATGTAATCGCCTCATATTCACCATCTGATATATAATAGCCTGTTCCCGATTTATCCCAGTTAATGCTTTGCAAACCATCACCAATATCGGTATACTCAACAAACATAACAATAAGGTTCTTGTAACGAAGCTGCTCATTTGTCTGATCATCAATCTGCTCTGTTCCATACTGGAAACGATAATACAACTTATCATCGGCATTGTACTCATACCATCTTGTGCTGCTGTCATTGTATGCGGTTGTTACTTTATTTGCTGTCTGTCCATTACCAATCTTCGTATCTTCTGTATTAAATGCAAACATATTCTTGGATGAAGTTCTATCTGCATTATACTCTGTGCGATATCCGGCTGCCGCTATACCTTCCTTCAGTTTCTCACTGTTTGTATAACAGTTGTGTGGTGCAACTCTTGACTCATCCCGATAAAAAGTAATAGAATCATATAATCCATTCAGGTTATTGGTTCCACTCGCCTTGATCTGATCTTCAGCATAAGTTGACCAGCCAACATGCGCATAAATTCCATCTAACATATTTGCCATCTGTACATAATAATGTCTGGCACTACGAACCGGTCCCAGTTTTTCAAGATTGGAATAATCCTTAAATACACACATATATCTTGTAATACCACCCTCAACGAGCATCTCAAATGTGACATCTGCCTGTGAGATACCAGACTGTGGCATGGCATCCACAATGTTGTTGATCATGATACAAAGTGGTCTCTGATTAGAAAGACTCTCATCAATCCACTCACCAGAAAACTCATTGATCACATAGCCTTCCTTTGTCGGTGCAAACTCAATATCCGCATCCGACATCGTTGCTGCCGCTTCCGTTGTGATAGTAGCCTGCTCCGTATTTTCCTCTTTCTTTTTTCCACATCCTGCCAGGCAAGATATGGTGAGTGCAGTTGTCAATGCAAATACAGACAACTTCTTTAACTTATTCTTCTTCATTGTCTCTCGTATATCCTTTCTTTGTTAATATTTCCTCTTGTAGTTTTTCCATATGCAGACGTTCTGAATCATCGATATGATCATATCCTGCCAGATGCAGCATACTGTGCGCCGTTAAAAACGCAACCTCACGTCGTCTGGTATGTCCATACTCCTCCGCCTGCTCAGCAATCCGGTCTACATTTAAAATGATATCTCCCAGCATCAGCTCTCCGGTGTCCTGATTGAAATAATCCAGTGGACTGTTCTCACAAAAATCAAATTCACCCGGTACTTCATACTCTATCATTGGAAACGATAAGACATCCGTCGGTGCATCGATATCCCGGTATTCTTTATTAATTGCCTGAATTCCTGCATGATCTGTAAAAATTACATTCACCTCACATTCATATGGACATTTCAGGAAATCCAGAGACGCCTCTATGATATCCTCTACAATGTCCTGATAATGCGCAGGAATTTCTGTATCCAATTCATTCTCAAAAAATACGCTCAATGTATCTCTCCTTTATTGCCTGTTACATTTTATCCCAAATGTATCAGATAATCAAGTTTTATCTTTCACATTTTAATGTTTGTTTTGCGGTTGTTTTTTGTCCCGGCTATGTCTGTTTTCATATTCCTCATACGCATTGACAATCCGCTGGACAAGAGGGTGACGCACGACATCCTCACTTGTAAACCGTATCACAGAGATCTCATCAATATTATGCAGGACTCGAAGTGCGACCTCCAGACCAGACTGTGCATCCTTCGGCAGATCCTTCTGTGACAGATCGCCAGTGATGATTGCTTTGGAACCAAATCCGATACGCGTCAAAAACATCTTCATCTGTGCAGGCGTCGTATTCTGTGCTTCATCCAGCACAATATAGGCGTTGTCCAAGGTTCGCCCACGCATATAGGCAAGTGGTGCTACCTCAATTAACCCTTTTTCCATGTTCTTCAGAAACGCTTCCGCGCCCATAATCTCATATAACGCATCATACAGCGGACGCAGATATGGATCCACCTTGCTCTGCAGATCGCCCGGCAAAAATCCGAGCTTCTCACCAGCCTCAATTGCTGGTCTTGTCAAAAAAATCCGGTTCACTTCATTGTTTTTAAATGCCGTGATTGCCTTCGCCATCGCCAGATATGTTTTTCCGGTTCCTGCCGGTCCAACACCAAACACGATCATATCCTTGTCAATGGCTTCCACATATTTTTTCTGTCCCAATGTTTTCGCCTTAACCGGCTTTCCATTTGTCGTATGACAGATAATATTCGAATCCGCCGCAAGCGTTGATACAGCTTCTTCCTCTCCTGTCTTGGACAATGATATCGCATAATTCACATTCTGGTCGGTAATCTCTTCGCCCTTATCTGCCAGAGCAACGAGCTGCTCAATTACCGAAGCTGCACGCTTGACACTGCCTTCTGAGCCTGTGATACGCAGCTTATCATCACGTAAAACCACTGCTACATGATATGCCTTTTCCAGATTCTTGATATTGCGGTCGAACTGTCCAAACACCAGTTGAATCTGATCTGCAGGCACTGTGATTGTCTCATAATATGCACTCATAACTGTTTCTATTCCTCATTTTCCTGATTCGTCCCGTCCGGAATCGCCAATGTCTCCGGCACACCAATGATTTCCCTTACAACCAGTGTTCCGGATGCAAGGCATTCTCCATCTTTACATTCTATTGTAACATTATTTTCCAGTATTTCCACCCCTTTTTTCTTGAGATCTGCAATATAGATCTGCAACAGTTGTTCCTGCTTTTTGTGTGCTTCCTCCTCTGTGTAAGTCTTTGTCTCATAGACCGGCTGATAATACTTTGTGACAGTTACAGAAAAAGGCAGATAATATGCCTTTCCGATATGAAAGATATGCGTGGTCGACACCTGTTCATAGCCATCCACGGACTTCGGCTGATGCAGCGTCTTCACGGAGGTTCCAATCTGGATCGATACGCCTGTTTTTTTCTTTTTCCCCTGCTTTTTTTCTGTATAACTAAGTGAAAACGCCTGTTGATACTGATATTTCGTCTGCGCGTAAACAACACCGTCTGCCGCGACATAATTTGTCTCGATCAATTCTTCATATTCATTATAAATGTTTACAACTCCGGTAATTAACACATCTCCTTTTTTTACCTCATCACCGGGATTAACCAGCTTTGTTCCACTTTTGGCAAGCAGATCAAGTACAATGCCATCCTTGACCGCCACTATATTACACGGCGTATCAAATGTCTTTACCTCTTCCTTTTCTACGGTTTCCACAAACCGGACAACCAATCTGGTTCCTTCCACATCACAAGTGATCCATGCGATCCGGTCATACTGCATCCGAAGTGCTTTTTCCAATTCTGCAATCGAAATCGACGCCCGCTTTGTCCCAATCGGCACGAGCGATTCACTGATATAAGTTACGATTTCCTCCTCCGTATAGATGGATGTTCCCTCCACATCTATATGCCAGATAAAAAGAGAGGAATAAAAAATAATTCCGGCGCACACCAGCAGACTGACGACAAACGCCACCCGTTTCTTATACTTTCGCAAAAAAGGATACAAGCCTGTCTCTGTTACAATGCTACAGCTCACCTGACATTTCTCCTGCAGCTTCTGAACGGTCCTCCACGCTTTATAGGAGATTGTTGCAAATACACCTGTCTTATCCAAGATCACATCCGTAAACAGAATATCATTATGCTTACAGATGTTCAAAAAACGTTCCACTTCCCAGCCAGTTAAATGAATGACACAGCGATGTGCAAAGATATCCGACCATTTACGCATGCTTCTCTGCCTCCTCCCCCCTCCATCTCACAGCCTCAATATCACCACGAACCGTAATCTCTGCTCCATCAAACGATGCAATCCGAAGTGCATTTCCTTCAATGGCGAGCATATTTTTCCTGCATCGAAGCAATACCTGCGTCGTATCAAAGCTGACAATCTGTCTGTATCCATCCACATGTACGCATGTCTGATCGTAAAAATGCACCTGCGTCATTATTCCATCTCCGAACAGCTTTTATTCCCAATATATGCTTGTAATGTTTTCATTATGATGTATCTACAAATTAACACAATAAAAAAGGTGCTACTAAAATTAGTAACACCTTAATGTCTGTATTATTTGAACTTGCGCTTTCTAGCTGCCTCAGACTTCTTCTTACGCTTTACGCTTGGCTTCTCGTAATGCTCTCTCTTACGAATTTCCTGCTGAATACCGGCTTTCGCACAGTTTCTCTTGAATCTGCGAAGAGCGCTATCTAAAGTCTCATTCTCTTTTACGATTACGTTTGACATACTTCTCTCACCCTCCCTCCAGTTGTAAAATATCTCGTGTTTGTGCGTTTCATAAACAACTGTTTGGGTATTTACCAAATTGCACAAGTTAGATTATAACACATAAATCAAATTCGTCAACCAAAAATTGAAATTTATTGTCACGAAATTACATTTTTTTATTTCACTTCATCTCGACTTGAGAAGATATGATCAATCAAGCCATATTCGAGTGCCTGATCGGCTGTCATCCAGTTATTTCGATCGGTATCCCGCTCGATCTCTTCCATAGACTTGCCTGTGTTCGCACTTAAAATACGATTTAAGCGTTCCTTTGTGCGAAGGATATTATCCGTTGCAATCTTCATATCCGTTGCCTGATTGTGCCCTGGAAGGCCACCCAATGGCTGATGGATCATGATTTCCGAATTCGGAAGTGCAATTCGCTTGCCCTTTGTACCACCAGCAAGAAGAAATGCTCCCATGCTGGCTGCCATACCAACACAGATCGTTGATACATCACACTTGATATAATTCATTGTATCATAAATACCAAATCCAGCTGATACAGATCCGCCCGGGCTGTTGATATAGAGGCTGATATCCTTGGAAGGATCTTCAGACTCCAGAAACAGAAGCTGTGCGATAACCAGACTTGCAGTTGTATCGTTTACTTCATCTGCCAGAAAGATAATTCTCTCCTTTAACAATCTTGAATAAATATCGTAGGCGCGCTCGCCTCGGCTCGTCTGCTCTACAACGGTAGGTACTAATGCCATATTATGTTCCTCACTTTCTATTTATGTCAAAAAACTATGAAAGCTGTGCTTCAGCTTCCTTTACACCTGCTTCAAGTGCATCCTTGATGCCTGCAGGAGTCTTACCACCTGCCTGTGCCATATTTGGACGGCCACCGCCGCCGCCACCGACCATCGGTGCAATCTTCTTGATGATATTTCCGGCATGTGCGCCAGCCTTCACAGCATCATCCGTTGCCATCACGATCAGGTTAACCTTATCTCCCATATCGGAGGCTAATATAACTACACCAGATGCAATCTTTGTCTTCATATCGTCACCAAGATTACGAAGTGCATTCATATCAACTCCATTTACAGATACCGGAAGAATCTTGTAAGTGCCAACTGCCACTACGTCAGACAATACGTCACCAACAGCCGCCTTTGCCATCTTGTCTTTAAGTTTCTGGTTCTCAGACTGTAACTGTTTGATCTCTGCAAGCATGCCCTCAATCTTCTCTACAAGATTTGCAGGCTCTGCCTTTGCAGCAGCACTTGCCTGTTTCAATGTATTCTCCAGATTATGATAATATGCAAATGCACCGCGGGAAGTAAGCGCCTCAATACGGCGGACGCCAGCGGCGACACCTGTCTCAGATACAATCTTAAAGGTTGCAATCACACCCGTCTTTTCTACGTGTGTACCACCGCAAAGCTCGATGGAGAAATCGCCCATATTGACAACTCGTACCGTCTCGCCATACTTCTCACCAAAAAGTGCCATCGCGCCTGTCTTCTTTGCTTCCTCCAGTCCCATAACCTTTGTTACAACCGGAAGATCCTCGGCGATCTTCTCATTGACGATTGCCTCTACCTGCTCGATTTCTTCTTTCGAGAGTGCCTGATTATGTGTAAAGTCAAACCGGAGACGATCCTGATCTACATAGGAACCTGCCTGTTCCACATGTCCACCGAGAACCATCTTTAATGCCTTCTGCAGCAAATGTGTTGCAGAATGGTTCATACAGGTATGCAGACGCTTATCTGCATCGACAGAAAGCTTTGCTGTATCATGAAGCTTGATCTCGCCATTTTCTACATAACCGATATGTGCGATCTTGCCACCAACAACCTTGATCGTATCTTTGACGATGAATTTACCGGTTGCTGTCTCGATCACACCGGCATCACCACACTGACCACCCATGGTCGCATAAAATGGTGTCTCTTTAACAAGAATGGAACCATTATCACCTTCGGAAAGGATGTCTGCCACTGCATCTTCACCTGCGATTGCCACGATTTCAGACTCATGTGTCAGTCTATCATAACCGACAAATTCGGTTGTGATTGCGACATCAATCTGCTCATAGACTGTCGCATCGGCACCCATATAGTTCGTTGTTTTTCTCGCCTTTCTTGCGCGTTCCCGCTGTTCCTGCATGCAAGCCTTAAATCCTTCCTCATCTGCTGAAAATCCTGACTCTTCCAGAATCTCGACAGTCAGATCAAGTGGAAATCCATAGGTATCATACAGCTTAAATGCATGCTCGCCCGAAAGAGTTTTCTCTCCCTTTGCCTTCATATCGTCTACATAACCATTCAGGATAGAAAGTCCCTGATCGATCGTCTTATTGAAATTTTCTTCCTCTGTATTTAAAGTTGCAAAAATATGCTCCTGCTTTTCTGCAAGCTCCGGATAAGCATCCTTGGATACTTCGATCACGGTCTTTGAAAGCTCTGCTAAGAAAGCGCCCTTGATGCCAAGCAGTCTGCCATGTCTTGCTGCACGGCGGAGCAGGCGCCGAAGCACATATCCACGACCTTCGTTGGATGGAAGGATACCATCGGATGTCATAAAAGTAACCGAACGGATATGATCCGTGATGACACGGATGCTGACGTCTGTATTTGCGTCCTCTTCATATGTAACACCTGCCATCTCGCAGACCTTGTCACGGAGTGCCTTAATCGTGTCTACATCGAAGATAGAATCCACATCCTGTACAACAACTGCCAGACGCTCCAGACCCATACCTGTATCGATATTCTTCTGCTCAAGCTCTGTATAGTTGTTATGACCATCATTATCAAACTGTGTGAAAACGTTGTTCCATACTTCCATATAACGGTCACAATCACAACCGACTGTACAGCCTGGCTTACCACAGCCATACTTTTCTCCACGGTCATAATAAACTTCTGAACATGGACCGCAAGGACCTGCGCCGTGCTCCCAGAAGTTATCTTCTTTGCCAAAACGGAAGATACGGTCTTTGTCTACGCCGATCTCCTTGTTCCAGATATCAAACGCCTCATCATCCTCAAGATAAACTGATGGATACAGACGGTTCTTATCGAGTCCGACAACCTCTGTCAAAAACTCCCATGTCCAATGAATTGCATCATGCTTGAAATAATCACCAAATGAGAAGTTACCAAGCATTTCAAAAAATGTACCATGTCTGGCTGTCTTACCTACGTTCTCGATGTCGCCAGTACGAATACACTTCTGACAGGTTGTCACACGTCTGCGTGGCGGAATCTCCTGTCCTGTAAAATAAGGCTTTAACGGTGCCATACCGGAGTTGATCAAAAGCAGACTGTTGTCATTATGTGGGATCAGCGAAAAACTGTTCATTTTCAAATGTCCCTTGCTCTCAAAAAACTCCAAAAACATCTTACGCAATTCATTCACGCCGTAATTTTTCACGTCAAATTTCCTCCTGATTTTTCGCATCTTTATTCTTACGGATTTTCTTTCCTACCATAATTCCAAGGCCTGCACATACAAGCATTGACAGGAACTTAATCACATAAACCAGTAACTCACTCCATACATGTATCATAGTTTACCCTCCACTTAGTCATCCTTCAACATATTTTTGAAAAAGCAGCTCCGGCTTCCTGTATGACAGGCAGCCCCAATCTGCTCCACACGTGCAAGAATCGTATCGTTATCGCAGTCGAGATACAGACTCTTCACATATTGATAATGTCCACTTGTCTCGCCTTTTAACCACAGGTTCTGTCTGCTCCGGCTAAAATATGTCATAAGTCCGGTCTCTAATGTTTTATTATAAGATGCTTCATTCATATATGCAAGCATCAGTACATCTCCCGTCGCATCATCCTGCACGATCGCCGGAATCAGTCCCGCTTCATTTAACTTAAACTCCGAAAAAGGAATCGCGGCTGTAAGCGGCTTGTAACCAATCTTCTTGTCCTCCATTTATTCGTACCCTCCTGCTGCATATTTCTATAAGCTTCCCTTGGTTGAAAGCACCTGGCCGGAAAGCCGGCTGTCAAACTGTGTCGCCTCGTCAAGTGCCTTTGCAAATGCCTTAAATGCAGCTTCAATGATATGATGGTCATTGGATCCGGCAAGCTGTTTGATATGCAGGTTCATCATCGCTGAATATGATACAGCATAGAAGAACTCTTTCACCATCTGTGTATCAAAGTATCCAACCTGCGGTGTCGAAAGATTCAGATCATACACCAGATACGGACGTCCGGACAAATCCAGTGCAGAAAGCACCAGTGTTTCATCCATCGGAAGCATGAACGAACCAAACCGCTTGATTCCCTGCTTATCTCCGACTGCCTTTGCAATTGCCTGTCCAAGCACGATTCCGGTATCCTCGATCGTATGGTGGCTGTCCACGAATAAATCTCCGGTCACTTTGCAATTCAGATCGAAGAATCCATGCTTTGCAAAGCTTGCCAGCATATGATCAAAAAATCCAATTCCTGTATCTACCTTTGCATAACCGCTTCCATCCAGATTTAATTCCATCTGGATATCCGTCTCATTTGTTTTTCTTGATACAACGCCTACGCGATTTGCCATATGCGATCCCCCCTGTTATTTCTCAAATCGTACCTTGATTGAATTTGCATGTGCAGTCAGATACTCTGCCTCTGCAAAATCAATGATATCCTGATGAACCTCCTCTAACGCTTCTCTGGAGTAGTAAATAATGCTGGACTTCTTAATAAAGTCATCCACAGAAAGCGGTGAGAAGAACTTTGCAGTTCCGTTCGTCGGAAGTACATGGTTTGGTCCGGCGAAATAATCTCCAAGCGGCTCGGAAGAATAGCTTCCAAGGAAGATTGCTCCTGCATTCTGAATCCGTGTCATTGTATCAAATGGATTTGCTGTGACAACCTCCAGATGCTCACTTGCAATTTCATTGACCGTGTCAATGGCATCCTGCATCGTATCCGCAACCAGAATATAGCCATAATTATCCAGGGATTTCTGGATGATATCCTTTCTGGATAATTCCTTTACGAATCCATCCACTTCCTCACTGACCTTCCTCGCAAGCTCCTCAGAAGTTGTAACTAAAATTGCAGATGCCATCTCATCATGCTCTGCCTGAGACAACAGATCTGCCGCTACATATCTTGCATTTGCCGTTTCATCAGCAAGTACCATGATTTCACTTGGTCCGGCAACGGAATCGATGCTGACATGTCCGAATACACAACGCTTTGCAAGTGCTACGAAGATATTTCCAGGTCCGACGATCTTATCTACCTTCGGAATGGATTCTGTTCCATAGGCAAGCGCAGCGACCGCCTGTGCGCCACCAGCCTTATAGACCTCATCCACACCGGCTTCCTTCGCTGCAACCAATGTTGTTGAATAAACCTTTCCCTCTGCATTACATGGTGTTGTCATTACGATCTTACCAACACATGCAACCTTGGCTGGGATTACATTCATAAGCACGGAGGATGGATATGCAGCCTTACCTCCTGGTACGTACACACCAACCTTCGCAAGTGGTGTTACCTTCTGGCCAAGCAGAGTGCCGTTGTTTTCAGAATCAAACCAGCTATATTGCTTCTGCTTTTCATGATAGGTACGGATATTCACAATTGCTTTGCGGATCGTCTCTAAAAGTTTCGCATCTACCTGGGTATATGCCTCCTCGATCTCTTCATCTGTCACACGGACATTGTCTGCATTAATCTTTGCATGATCAAACTTCTCGGTATATTCAAATAACGCCGCATCTCTTCTGTCATGAATATCAGAAACAATATTCTTAACGGTCTCCTCATAGCCTCCGTAACTATCCGGGCTACGCTTTAAGAGATTGGTCAAAATGTCCTTCTTGGTATCTTCTGTCAACTTTACAATACGCATCTTAAAAGCCTCCTTATGTACTACATATACTTACAGCACTATTTTCTAGTGAATAATCTCATTTAAATCATTTAACAGCTTCCGGATTCTCTCATGCTCCATCTTGAGACTCACCTGATTGACAACCACGCGCGCAGAAAGCGGACAGATCTCTTCTAAGACCTCCAGTCCATTTTCACGCAATGTAGAACCGGTCTCCACGATATCGACGATCACCTCGGACAAATCTACAAGCGGTGCCAGCTCCACCGAACCGTTCAGTTTGATAATCTCAACTGTCTGATTTTTCTTCTCACTAAAATAATTCTTTGCAATATTCGGATATTTACTCGCTACACGGATAATTTCGTTTTTGGAAAGCAGTTCCCGCGCAGATGCCGGTCCGCATACGCACATCCGGCACTTGCCAAAGCCAAGATCCATAACCTCGTACAGATTACGGCCTTCCTCCATAATCGTATCCTTGCCAACCACACCGATATCCGCCGCGCCATACTCCACATATGTTGGTACATCCGATGCCTTCGCTAAGAAAAAGCGGATTTTGTACTCCTCATTTGTAAAAATCAATTTTCTTGTATCCGGGTCCTTTGCCTCCTCACAAGTGATGTCCATCTGTTCAAACATCGCAAGTGTTTTCTTTGCAAGACGTCCCTTTGCCAGTGCAAATGTTAAATAACGCATAGTCTCTCCTTAATATTCTGTAATCTTGTCCGCAGCCTCAAAATAGCACAATTTTGCAAAATGCATCTTATGTGCATAATCAATATATTCCTGCAGATCATGTCGTCTGGACATCCGAACAAGCTCTACCTTGTGATTCTCCGCACGCAGCTTACATGCATATGCGATTGCTTCTTTCTGGTCTTCCTCCCTGTACAGGACAAGTACATTGGAATAATCAAGTGCAACGTCAATCTTATTTCTGGCGATCGCGCTCATCAGATCATCGACATAAATCGCGAATCCAACGGATGGAGCCTTCTTGCCGAACTTCTCCATCAGGTTGTTATAACGGCCACCTTTCACGATTGCATCTCCCGTTCCATATGTATAACCGCGAAACACGATTCCAGTATAATAATTAAATCGGTTGATCATGGACAGATCAAAGCTCACATATTTTTCATATCCATAGCTTGTAAGTGCGGTATATACCTTCCGCATACGGGCAATCGCCTCTAACGATGCCGCATTTGTCACAAGCTTTTCTGCATGGTCAAGCATATCCAACCCGCCAAACAGACTCTCAAAACTTTTCAGTGCAGCCTTGCGTTCCTCTGGAATGTCCAGTGTATTCACAAACTCTGTGAGTCCAAAAAAATTCTTTGAATGAATGTACTCTTTGATACGCTGTTCTGTCTCATCATCCAGACCAGCCTCTTCGATCATACCCTTGAAGAACTCGACTTCACCAATCTCAATCTGGAACTCCTTCAAGCCCGCTGCAAGCAGACAATGAATCACACAGGCGATAATCTCCGCATCGGCAGCAGAACTGTCATCGTTGATCAATTCTCCACCAATCTGTGTAAACTCAGAAAGCTTTCCCTGATGCTGGTGCGTATTTAAAAAAGTATTTCCTGCATAACACAGACGGATTGGAAGCTGTTCCTCCGGATAATATTTTGCCACACAGCGGGCAATACTCGGTGTGATATCCGGGCGTAACACCAAAGTGTTATTGTTGCGGTCAAAGAATTTATACATTTCGTTTGATGCCGCAGACCCCTTATCCATATTGAAAATATCAAAATATTCAAAGCTTGGTGTATCAATATCCTGATAACCGTAAAGTTCTAACACATGATGGATCTGTGAAATCACTTTCTTTTTCTTCTTACACTCGGCATCATAGATATCCCGGACGCCTTCGGGTGTATGTAATAACTTTTCGTTCAAAACCAGCTCTCCTTTTATATCATTTCTAACGACATACAAAGTCTAGGATATTATACTGCATTTCTATCGAAAATTCAAAGTTTTTCCAATGTTTTTTCATCTGATAAGAAAAACAGAACATTTGTTTGCATTTTTCTGTATTCTATGCTATCATAAATATAGTTTTTAAATCATAAGAAAGGGGATATGTTATGGCAAATCGAAAACTGACAGATAAGCAGAAAGAAATTCTCGATTATCTGAAAGAATGTATTTTACAAAAAGGGTATCCACCTGCCGTGCGCGAAATCTGCGAGGCAGTTCATTTAAAATCCACCTCTTCTGTTCATGCACATCTGGAATCACTGGAGGAAAAAGGATATATCCGCAAGGACCCAACCAAGCCACGTGCAATTGAAATCTTAGATGACGAGTTTAATCTCGCCCGCAGAGAGGTTGTAAATGTACCGATCGTTGGTACCGTTACCTGTGGTGAACCAATCCTGGCTGAACAGAATATTCAGGGGTACTTTCCGATCCCACCAGAGTATCTGCATGCAAACGGAAAGAATACCTTCATGCTGAAGGTTAAAGGTGACAGTATGATCAATGCCGGTATCTTTGATGGTGACTTAGTGATGTGTGAAGAAGCACAGACAGCAAGAAATGCCGAGATGGTCGTTGCTCTGATTGATGATTCCGCAACCGTAAAGACCTATTACAAGGAAGCCGGTTACTACCGGTTACAGCCGGAGAATGACACGATGGATCCGATTATTGTACAGGACGGAGAGCTTCAGATTCTCGGAAAAGTCATCGGTCTGTTCCGTACATTCTAGGAATTTTTCCTGAGAAAACCGATATTTAATATCATTTCCATTTTACACGAAAAGACAGGTTCTGAAATATCGAGGGGCACCTCAATATTCCAGAACCTGTCTTTTCATATGTCTGTTTGACCTTTTAACTGAATATGAAGTCACAGTAGATCCCGTGCTTATCTTCCTTGCATGTAATGAACCGGTATCGTACACACCGACCCTCGTTAAAACGCACATAAAAGGATGAATATGGATTTGCAATCTTTCCCTGTAATTCATGAAAGACTACCGCTGCACGATCCACGGAAAACGACTCTAATTTCATGTCAATCGCAAATTGTTTGAAATGTTCTGTGACCGAAAAACTCTTAATTTCTTTTATACTATTCACAATATCACAAAGTCTTTGCTGCAGTTCCGGTCCTGATTGTAGCTGAACCTTGCTCATGTATGCATTCATAATCTTATACATAGCAGGTACTCCATTTCTCTAGTATTTTTGCTTGTCCGGTATACGGTTATGTATCTCTTTGAACTCATCAAAATGCTGGATAAATAATTTGACGACCTTCGGATCAAAGCTCTTTCCAGATAACCGGATAATCTCATCAAACGTATCTTCCAACGACCATCCCTTCTTATAATACCGGTCAGAAGTAAGTGCATCAAACACATCACACACCGCCATCAAACGGCTGATATAGGCAATCTCTTCGCCTTTCATACCAAGATATCCGGTACCATCCCAGCGCTCATGATGCTCTTTTGCCAGAATACAAGCCAGATGCATCAACTCACCCGGACATTTCTCCAGAAGTGCCTCACCATATAATACATGGTTCTTCATGATCTGGTATTCCTCATCGGTCAGCTTATCCGGTTTGTCCAGAATCTCCTCACTGATCATCAGCTTTCCAATGTCATGCATCATTGATGCTGTCGATACCATCTCCACATATTCATCATCAAATCCTGACGCTTTCGCCAGAACACGCATATAGGCTGCCACTCGCTTGATATGCTCTCCGGTGAATTTTGATTTACTCTCGCTAATCTCCGCAAATGAGAAAATCAGTCCTGTCTGGTTATCCTGCATCGTGACTGCCATGTTGATCGCAGAGTTAATCATCATGGAATTTCGCTGTACGATGAAATATGCCGCAACCGAAAGTCCGAATACAACCACGATCTGTGGCACTACATAAGACATCATAGCCTCTTCAAATGACTCACATGGAAATCCGATAAATACATCCGAAAACCGGAATGCAAAATAATTGGAACCAACAATGCCACACGACATCAGAAGCGATGCAAACAGTACCAACGTCTGATTATAATAAAGCGATGCCAGAAGGATCGGGAATAACATGATCGGATACGCATACGTCGATAAAAGTGTCAGCATCAGTGTCGCGATCAGACAGACACAGATAATAACAATATGCTTCGTCACAGGTGCATGATCGAATTTTAAAATATTTATGATCAGCGTTGGAATCAACGCAATAAATATTGCAGACGCAAAGAAAACGATCAGTACAGATTCATCCATATCCGTACCAAAATAACAATAAACAAACGCAAGCGCAAGAATCGCCACGATCACACGCATACATCTGGCAGAAATCTGATTAACTTTACTATAATTATCCTGGATCAGTTTTTCCTTATTATTCAAATTAATATTCCCCCGGTTGTAAAAACTCTCCATCCCTCCAGATATGATCTAAATCATAGAAGGATCTCTCTTTTTCCGAAAATACATGAATAATTATATCATAATAATCCAGCAAAATCCATCCTCCATTTGCATATCCTTCCCGGTTTTTCATTTCAGCTCCGGCTTCCCGCATTGCATGTTCCACATTGTTGCACATCGCCTGCACCTGATTGCGGTTTGAACCGTCCGCAATCACCAGATAATCACACATGGAAGAGATCTCTGATATCCGGATCACATGGATATCATTCCCCTTTTTATCGTCCAGTGCCTTTACAATTGTTCTCAGATATTTGTTATCGCTCATACCCTGTCTCCTTACAGTTCCATGTTGTGCACAACATAAAAATCATAGGTTTTCTGTGTCATATAGTCCATCTCTGTCGTTGTCCTGCTCAGATAATCCAATGTGTTCTTCAATATATGAATCACACAGGCATCCAGATCCGTAAATGCCTCCTTCCGGATCTCCTCCATCTCCGGAAGCATCTTGCGGTTCGGCTCAATATAATCAGCAACGAAGATAATCTTATCCATCAGCGTCATGTTCGGCCGGCCGGTTGTGTGATACGTGATCGCGTCTAAAATCACCTGGTCAACCACATCATATTTATATCGTGCATAATATGCACCGAGCTTTGCATGAAGCATATCCGGATTTTTCTCCTCATACTTACTGACCGGAAGTCCATGCTTTCTCGCCTTTTCCAGCTTTGTCTTTGTCGGCAATCCCTTCGCACAGTCATGCAGCAATCCTGCCACACGTGCCTTTTCCACATCTTCTCCATGCACCATCGCCAGACAGGCAGCTGTATACTCGACACCAAAGGAATGTGTCAGTCTGGTCGCGCTGATCTTGCCCTTCAATCTTGTTATCATTTTGTCTCTTGTCATCATATCTGTTTTCTCCCAGTTTCCTGCTTATAAAGTGCATGCGCTTCTATATACTGTAATACCTCATCCGGCACAAGTCCCTGTACCGATTGTTTCCGTGCAATCCGCGCCCGTATCTCGCTTGATGAAACCGGAACGTGTGGCATCTCCACATAGGAGATACGGAACGCCGGATACTTTGTACAAAATTCCCGGATATATGCCTCAATCGTATCCCGCTGTTCCCCTCTTGCGACAATCAATATCTCGCAGAGATCCGACAATCGTTCAAACGCATACCACTTGTGTAACTGAAACAGCGAATCATCGCCAATCACAAATTCAATTGCAAGCTTCGGGTACAGTTGCTTTAACCGTGTAAATGTATCCACCGTATACGTATACCCATCCCGTTTTAATTCAAAATCGCTGACCGACACCTTTGGAATCTGTGCCATCGCCAGCCGCAGCATATCCATCCGTATGCTTCCATCCACAATCTCATCTTTCTCCTTGTATGCCGGAATATGATTCGGCATACAGACAAGCTGTTCTACCTCCGTCCGCGCATTTAAGACTGCCCGTGCAATCGCCACATGACCGGCATGTACCGGGTTAAACGTCCCTCCGAGAATCGCGATCGTATGAAATTGTTCGAATTTCACATCTGCCATCTTATTCCGGGAGAACGATCTTCGGATCTTTCTTTCTCTTCTTATACAATACGATCTTCTTGCCGATGACCTGTACGACCTGGCTGTGCGTACGCTCAGCCATCACAGCCGCAATTTCCTTCGGATCATCAAGACAGTTCTTCAACACACCGATCTTCACCAGTTCCCGCTTCTCCAGCGCCTCGCTGACTGCTGTGCAGACCTCCGGTGTCAGGCTGGATTTTCCAATGTTCATAATCGTATCGGCATTCATTGCCAGACTCTTCAGATAAGCTCTCTGCTTACTTGTCATATTCTTTCCTCTTTCCTTTTAACGATTTAACGATAATAATCAAACTCCAGACCATACAATCTTACAGTGTCTCCCTCTTCGATACCAAGATCTTCGAGCATCTGTAAGATTCCATTGTCCTTCAGGAATCTCTGGAAGAACGCAAAGCCCTTCTCAGACTCCAGATTCGTATAACCAAGCATCTTCTCGATCCGAGGACCTTCCACAAGGAAAACATGCTCTTCTTCCTCGGACTTTGTCACTTCGAATGGCAGTTCCGGATCATCCATGAACTCAACATCCATCTCCGGAGCGAACTCAATTACTTCATCCGGTGCTTCCTTCACTAATTTATTTACATACCACAGCAGCTCTTCGACACCCTTGCCGGATACTGCTGATATCGGGAATACTTTGATTCCCTTTGGTTCATATTCATCCTTCAATAACTGGATCACGGTCTCGTAATCCTCACCATACAGCGCATCACACTTATTCGCTGCAATCACCATCGGGCGGCTTGCCAGCGCTTCATTGTACTGACGCAGCTCCTTGTTGATTGCCTCGATATCCACGATCGGATCTCTGCCCTCGGTCGATGCCGCATCGACAATATGGATCAGCACCTTTGTACGCTCGATATGACGTAAGAATTCGATTCCAAGGCCAACGCCTTCCGATGCGCCCTCGATAATACCCGGAATATCTGCAATCACAAAGCCCTGCTTCTCTCCGAGATCTACCACACCAAGATTCGGATTGAGCGTTGTGAAATGGTAATTTGCGATCTTCGGCTTTGCATTCGTCACACGGGACAGGAATGTGGATTTACCGACATTCGGGAATCCGACCAGTCCGACATCTGCAATCATCTTAAGCTCTAAGGTTACCCAGAGCTCCTTCGCCGGTTTCCCCGGCTGTGCATACTTTGGTGCCTGCATGACTGATGTCACATACTGACGGTTCCCTTTGCCGCCTCTGCCGCCCTTTAACAGAGTCACAGGCTCTGTCTTGTTCGACATATCGAGGATAACTTTTCCGGTTTCTGCATCCTTTACGACTGTGCCTGCCGGAACTTTCAGGATAATATCCTTTCCATTGGCACCATGGCAGTTTCGCTTTCCGCCTTCCTCACCATCCTGTGCCACATATTTACGCACATGACGGAAATCCGTAAGCGTATTTAATCCGGGATCTACCACAAAGATAACATCTCCGCCATCGCCGCCGTCGCCACCGTCCGGACCGCCATCCGGAACATATAATTCCCGGCGAAATGACACATGTCCGTCGCCGCCTTTTCCTGATCTTATAAATATTTTCGCTCTATCTGCAAACATGGGACGCCCTCCCTCATAAATACGATTACCAAATTCACTCTTAAATCCAGAAAAAGCCGGGATATAACTCCCGGCTCTTCTAGTACTTTCTTACTCAGCTGACTCAACAGGGTATACAGAAGCCTGCTTCTTATCTCTACCCTTTCTCTCGAAACGTAAAACACCATCTACAAGTGCAAATAATGTGTCGTCTCCGCCGATACCAACGTTTACACCAGGATGAATCTTAGTTCCACGCTGTCTGAATAAAATATTACCAGCCTTTACAAACTGTCCGTCTGCTCTCTTGGCGCCAAGTCTCTTAGACTCTGAATCTCTACCGTTCTTAGTAGAACCAACACCCTTCTTATGAGCAAAGAACTGTAAATTCATTCTTAACATAGTCGTTACACCTCCTTGTAGTGTACTTGCAAATACTTCTTTCCGTATTCCTTCTCGATATTAGAAAGTCCCATATCTAAGGCACGGATCAATAATTGTCCTTGTTCATCGCCATTCGATGAAAACTTAAATTTTATGCATCCGGAAGAATCCTGCTCGCATGCACACGCATTCGCTGTGAGTGCATCCACCGAATTCACGGTATTAATGACAAGTGCTGATACCGAAGCACAGATAATATCTCTGCCTGCGTTCTCATAGCCTGCATGTCCGCTTACCGAAAATCCACGATAAGTCTTGTCCGGATACATATAAAACACTGCCTGTATCATAGTTCCAATTAAGCGTTGATTGCTTCAATCTTAACCTGAGTAAACGGCTGTCTGTGACCCTGCTTCTTATGATAGCCAGTCTTTCTCTTGTACTTGTAAACAACAACCTTCTTACCCTTACCTTCGCCAAGAACAGTTGCCTTTACAGAAGCGCTCTTGCAAGCATCTCCACAAAGTACATCTTTGTCAGTATTCACTGCAACTACGTCGAATGATACCTCTGAGCCTTCCTCAGCATTAAGCTTTTCTACCTTAATGATATCTCCTTCAGCTACCTTGTACTGCTTTCCGCCTGTTGCTATAATTGCGTACATATGGTTTCCTCCTATTATCATTACTCGCCAGTTTCGGTGCTGCATGATTGCAGACTTGTACCCCACTGTGCGGCACACTCGTATATATTAGCATCTGATTGTATGCTTGTCAACACCAAAAATATAATATTTTATATTTTTTTATGTTAACCTATTTGATTTTTGAAAATACCTCGTGCAGTGCACGTTTTCCTTTTTGTCTTGTCAGCTCAACAAGTCCAAGCCGTGTCATATCTACCACGGTTGTGCGGACCGGATCGGTACGCACATATTCTGTCAGCTTCTTCATAAGCTCCTGATTGTGCGCCTCTTCTTTCATGTTAATGAAATCAATCATTACAATGCCGGAAATGTTCCGCAGGCGGAGCTGCCTTGCAATTTCCTTTGCTGCTTCCATATTAATCTTCAGAAACTGCTCCTCCGCATTTTTTCCTTTGATTGACTTTCCGCTGTTGACATCGATTACCGTCATCGCTTCCGTCGGTTCAATCACCAGATATGCCCCTGACTTTAAGTATGCCCGTTTCGAAAGTGTCTTCTCAAGCAGGCTTGTAAGCGAATACCGGAGTGTCAGTGTATATTCATCTGTATAAAGAGGGATCTCCGGGATTGCTTCTGTCACCTCCGGAATATCGGTCACGATCTCCACGTCCTGCAACGCCTGCAGCCGTCGGATATCCTCGATATATTCAACCTCTGTGTGATACAGGCACGTATATTGTGTTGCATATTCCGCCTTTTTCATGATGGAATATAGCAGTCTCGCCTGTCCCTCAATCTCCCGTTCAATCGCTGCATTTTCTGCATGCTCTGCCTGTGTCCGGATAATTCCGCCCAATGTCAGGGCTTTTATCCGTTCAACCTCTGCCGCATTCCCTTCTGCCAGATAGAGTTGTGCATCCTGCTCTGCCGCATTCCCTTTTGCCAGATAGAGCTGTGCATCCTGCTCTGCGGCAAGCACCTCCTGCATGAGTGCTTTCAGTTCTTTTTTTCTCGCATTCTCTGCAATCTTGGAGGATACACCAACCGGTGTATATAGCGTTGTCACCGCCAAGCTTCCCTGCAGGGAGATATCCGTCGTTACCGCATAGCGTTTCGTCTTGATCTTATCGCGCACGACCTGCACCGTCACCAGATCACCAACCTTTAACTTTTCTCCATGGTAATCGTCCATCGACAGATAACAGCTCTCGCCCTTTTGGATATCCACGAACGCCGCATTGATGTTCGGCGACAGATTCGAGACTCTCGCCCGGTAGACATTTCCGAGGATACTTCCATCCTCGTAACAACGGATCTCCATTGCCTTTCCGTCCTCGAACAGAATTCCGAGTTTTTTCTTATTCCATTCTGTAAACACAAACTGTTTCATACTCTCTCTTATCTGCATCCCACATCATGCAGCCCATCCATCAAAATCTCGTTCCACTTGCAGAAAGTGGCTGCAATTTCTCTTTCTCTCCCATGTAGGTTTCCAGCCGGTGAATCCGGTAATCATACCGGTTAAATGGCACACCAGCCGTCTCACACATTGCCTCCACGACAAGCTCCGGTTTTAAATTATCCTTACTTCCGGATGCAAGCAGCATATAGATGCCATCCTTATATTCCCTGACTCCATAGATGAGCGGACGGATATCCGTCAGTTCCTCCCTGGACTTTGTCTTCTTGACGATCTCGACCTTCTCTTTTCCCGCAAATGCAGGCAATGCCTGTAAAAGTGCTGGCATTGTATCATTCTCGCATTCTTCGTTTTTATAGATATAATAATCGGACGCCGTCACGATTGCCATCGACGGCTTCGCATTTTCCGGAAGCTCAATGATATCTGACACCTGTATCTCCGGTGGCATCGTTGCATTCAGACGTGCCATCATATCCTCGGTCGTTGTCACACTCTCAAATTCTCCGTCAAAATACTCGCCCTCCGACGTCATACCAAGCGGCATCGGTGCCGCAAAGGAGATCATCTGATGTGGTGAAAATCCCTTGGAATACGAGACATCCAGTTTTGCCCGACGTATTGCTTTCTGAAAAAAACGCATAATATCCAGATGTCCGATGAAACGAAGGCTTCCAAGCTTGGTGTATTTAATTCTTAGCTTCAAAGCAGACACCTCCTCCATATACGGCAGAACCACAGCCCGAACACTGCATCCGGCAGTTTCCGGTCGTCTTTCCTTCCTGCGCTTTATGCCACTCCTGTAACAGGAAACGGCGGCTCACACCGACGTCTAAATGCTCCCACGGGAACACTTCATCATCCGGTCTTCTTCTTGCCGTATAAAATTCGATATCGACATGATGGTTTGCGAATGCATTCCCATAGCGCTGCATCTCAAAAAACTCTGTCCACGCATCAAAGATTCCGCCCTGCTCATACACATCTAAGATTGCAGCCCCCAGTCTCCGGTCACCTCTTGCAAGGACGCCTTCTAAGATTGAGATTCCAGCATCATGATACGAAAACTTCAGACTCTTCTGGTTACGCTGTGCGCGGAAGGAATCCTTCACGTATCTTGCCCGGCGTGTAAATTCGTCCGGCAGGATCATCGGTGCCCACTGGAACGGTGTGAACGGCTTCGGCACAAAATACGATGCCGACGCATTGATCATGACGCGACCATTTCGTTTCTCCTTCGGCACATTGTCAAAATACACCTCTGAAATACGCTCTGCCAGATCTGCAATTCCATACAGATCCTCGTCCGTCTCAGTCGGAAGTCCGAGCATGAAATAAAGCTTGACCTTATCCCAGCCACCTAGGAACGCCTGTCTGCTTCCCTCTAACAGATTCTCGTCTGTGATTCCCTTATTGATGACATCCCGCAGACGCTGGGTACCTGCCTCCGACGCAAATGTCAGGGAGGACTTCTTAATATCCTGCACCTTACTCATAACATCGAGGGAAAATGCATCAATACGAAGTGATGGCAGTGACACATTCACATGATCGGTATCACGCAGCGTGATCAGATAATTGAGCAGCACATCCAGACTCTCATAATCGCTGGAACTGAGTGAGCTTAATGAAATTTCTTCATATCCGGTATTGTCCAGCATTGTCCGGGCATATTTTTTGAGCATCTCAACATTCTTCTGTCTCGTTGGACGGTAAATCATCCCAGCCTGACAGAACCGGCAGCCACGGATACAGCCACGCATGATTTCGAGGCAGACACGATCCTGTGTTGCCCGGATATATGGTACAACCGGCTTCATCGGGTACGATACGTTCTCAAAATCTACGACAACCTGACGTTTTACCTTTGCCGGTACATCCTCATATTTCGGCACAACCTTCTCAATCGTTCCATCTTCCTGATACGAAACCTCATACATCGATGGCACATAAATACCCGGAATCGAAGATGCCTTCCTCAAAAAATCTCCCCGGCTCATATCCGAATGTTTATACTGTTTGTACACATCCAGCAGTGCATCGTAGCTTGTCTCGCCCTCTCCGATATAGAAAATATCGAAGAAATCTGCCATCGGCTCCGGATTCACTGTACAAGGTCCGCCACCGATTACGATCGGATGCTCCTTCGTACGATCCTTCGCAAGCAATGGGATGCCCGCTAAATCAATCACCTGTAATATATTCGTGTAACACATCTCGTACTGGATCGTAATTGCAAGCCAGTCAAACTCCGAGATGTTCATCTGTGTCTCCAACGAAAAAAGCGGAATGCTTTCCTTCCGCATGATCGCATCCAAATCCGGCCACGGGCTGTACACACGTTCGCAGTACACGTCCTCTCTGCGGTTAAACATGTCATACAAGATCTGGATTCCCAAATAAGACATGCCAATTTCATAAACATCCGGAAAGCACATGGCAATCCGGACGTCTACATCATCCAAGTTCTTACGAACCATATTTACTTCATTTCCGATATAACGGGCCGGTTTTTCAATCTGCATTAAAACCCGTTCCGGAAGTGCTAATTTCTGTTCCATTCAATTTAACCTTTATTTTAATATTAGTTCTTGAAGCTGTGGATTGGCGCTGGGATTCTTCCTCCACGATTGATAAATGCATCGCAGGAATACTGGTTCACCGGCATAATTGGCGCATAACCGAGCAGTCCACCAAACTCTGCCTTATCGCCTACCGTCTTTCCGATTACCGGGATGATACGGACAGCTGTTGTCTTCTGGTTTACCATACCAAGTGCCATCTCATCTGCGATAATACCGGAGATTGTTGTTGCCTTCGTATCACCAGGGATGGCGAGCATATCCAGACCAACGGAGCAGACACAGGTCATCGCCTCAAGCTTCTCGATTGTAAGGGCACCTGCCTCTACCGCATCGATCATACGCTGATCCTCACTGACCGGGATAAATGCACCCGAAAGTCCACCGACATAAGAGGATGCCATGACGCCACCCTTCTTCACCTGGTCATTCAGCATGGCAAGTGCCGCTGTCGTACCAGGCGCGCCGGAAAACTCCAGACCGATCTCCTCTAAGATCTCACCAACACTGTCACCAACAGCCGGCGTTGGAGCAAGAGAAAGATCAATAATCCCAAATGGTACACCAAGTCTCGCAGAAGCTTCCTTCGCTACAAGCTGACCGACTCTTGTGATTTTAAATGCTGTTTTCTTAATCGTCTCACAGAGTACCTCAAAATTCTCGCCACGCACGGACTCAAGCGCTGCCTTTACAACGCCCGGTCCACTGACACCGACGTTGATGACACAATCTGCCTCTGTCACACCATGGAACGCCCCAGCCATAAATGGGTTGTCATCTGGTGCATTACAGAATACAACGAACTTTGCACAGCCGATGGAATCCTCATCCTTCGTAAGTTCGGCAGTCTCCAATACGATCTCACCGATCAGCTTGACCGCATCCATATTGATACCCGTCTTTGTAGAACCGGTATTCACAGAAGAACAAACCTTTCCAGTCACCGCCAGCGCCTTTGGAATCGAACGGATCAAAAGCTCATCAGCCTTCGTCATGCTCTTACAGACAAGTGCGGAATATCCACCGATAAAGTTAACACCTACCGTATCAGCCGCACGGTCAAGTGTCTTTGCGATCTCTACGAAATCATCACTTGTCTTGCAGACACTGCCACCGACCAGCGCGATCGGTGTAACGGAAATACGCTTATTTACGATTGGAATACCATATTTCTTGGAGATCTCCTCACCGGTATAAACCAGATCCTTTGCCTTCGTTGTGATCTTTTTATAGATATTATCACAGGTTTCCCTGAGTGTACCGCCCACACAGTCAAGCAGGCTGATACCCATTGTGATCGTACGAACATCCAGATTCATCTGGGAGATCATTGCATTGGTTTCGATTACTTCATTTATGCTAATCATTTGCTTTCCTCCATCAATTACAGTCTGTGCATCATATCAAAGATTTCTTCATGCTGAGCCTTGATCTGTACGCCAAGTTCCTCTCCGATTGCTGCAAGCTCCTCAGCAATACGGTCATGATCCTTGGATGCAGCTTCTGCATTGACAACCATCATCATGTTGAAATAGCCGTCTACGATTGTCTGGGCAATGTCAAGAATATTGATATTGTTCTCGGCAAGGTATACACACACTTTTGCAATAATACCGACTCTGTCTTTTCCTACTACCGTGATAATTGTTTTCTTCATCTTACTCTTCCTCCGTGTATTGAAAATATACTAAATATCAAGCAGCGCACTGTGTGTATCTCTGTTTGCCACCTGCAAATGGAAATCCCGCACATCCTCTGTAAACGGATTTCCTTCTAACTCCGCCGCTACCGCCGCATAGGCAAGTTCCGGCAGGTTATTTTCCTTTGACAAATGCCCAAGAAAAATAGTTTTTATATGATCATTGAGCACCTCGCGGATCAGCTTTCCGCCCGCCTCGTTGCACAAATGTCCATAACTGCTTAAAATTCGCTGCTTGGTTGAATACGGGTATGGTCCTACCTGCAGCATACGGATATCATGATTTGCTTCAACCAAAAGCGCATCCGCGTCCTTGAGCGCCTGTATCATATATCCATCATAACCACCCATATCGGTCGCGACGGCAATCTTGTTCTCCCCGCACAGAAGGCTATAACAGACCGGATCGGCTGCATCATGCCAAGTGCTGTGCGCCCGGACTTCGATATTTCCAACCATAAATGGCTCGTCCGGCTTGATGCTATGGAACAGCCCATAGTCAAGCGTTCCAAGGCTCGTCGTGTATTTAATCTCTTCTATCGTCGCCTCTGTCGCATAGATCGGAATGCCATACGCTCTTGATATTACACCGAGACCGCGTATATGGTCAATATGTTCATGCGTGATCACGATGCCGTTAATGTCCGCAAACGTCCGGTCTACGTCCTGTAACGCATCCAGTATTTTTTTCTTGCTGACACCGACATCCACTAATATCCCTGTATTTTCACTGCCAACGTACGTACAATTTCCACTGCTTCCGCTGGCAATCGTCATCATCTTCATAGTTTATCTCGCGATTCCCTCACTCTCCGGGAATAACACTTTCTTCATTTTTTCTTTTAAAAATGTGGAATCCTTCCATCGTCCCAGCTTCTTTGTGCGCTGCATCATTGCCTCACCAAACAGTTTCTCCATGAATTTGACAAGGTTCGGCGTGCCAACTGCCCGGATCTTCACCTTGTTTCCTTCAAACTGCAGATTGATCACCTTGTTCGCAACCTCTTCGAGATAGTAAAGCCGAATCTTCAGTCCGAATCCTTTCTCCGTCCGATCCATTAGCTCGCAGCCCGCTGCAACCGGAAGCTTCTTTCCGCCGATATCTAAGATCTGATAGATATATGGATGTGCCGAAAGATACCCGACGCGGATATGATACACTTTTTTTCCATCCCGCACATGCAGTACAAGATATTCCTTTTTATACGAAATACCCAGTTGCTCGATACCCGTCATATAGAGTGAATAAAGCATCTGATTCGCATTCGGCAGGATGCTTGACGCATAATCGGTCACATCGTAAGTTCTACCTGTATATGGTTTTACCACACGTTCCATATAAGCTGCAAACATTGGATCAAGCTGCTTCGCATTTTTTTGATACCGTTTTTCTGCAATATAGTTTTGCAGTGTGTCGCCGATCGTGGCAAGCGGCTTACGGATGAAATTTTCCTCGTCTGCCACAAACTTACAGATTCTGGCAACCAGATGTCCCTCCGGGAAAACTTCGTAGCCGCCTGCAGTACAGGCAATCACCAGATTCTTTCTCTGATTAATGTAGACATTTTGTCCAAATACACCATTGAACAGCCACGCACCATCCTTAAGGCACCAGATCTGGTATCCGTACCCCTTCGTGAGTGTTGTATCCTCAAACTCCACGTGCGTCTGTGTCGATTCGCAGATCCATGCCCGGCTTATAAGCTGAATACGTTTTCCATTCCGGATGATTGCACCATCATTCAAGTAAAGTTCACCGAGCTTTACCATATCCTGCAGGGAAAGCTTCATGCCCCAGCCACCGCGTTCGATGCCCTGCGGGCAGCAGTCCCATGTGATATTATGGATACCGAGTGGGCGGAATAGACGGGATTTTAAATAAGCAAGCAGTGAACAGCCTGCCCGTTTCGTCACGATTGCCGCAAGCATATAAGTATTTAAACTGTTGTATGTGAAATCTGTCCCCGGTGCAAAGCTAACATCACTGCCAATAAATGCCTTTCGCCAATCCTCTGCAAAATACGAGCTTACCTCGTCAAATTTCACGCCGGCAGTCATCGTAAGCAGATGCTTCACCGTAACTTCCTTCATTGCTTTCTTCGTAAAAATCCCTGTATACTCCGAGAAGATATCAACCAGCTTTTCATCCAGTGATAACAATCCCTCTTCCATCGCCAATCCAACTGCCATCGATGTGACAGATTTGCACATGGAAAAGGATACATGTCTGTATTCTGCACTATATGGCGGCACATAATGCTCTGCCACCAGCTTTCCGTCCTTTAAGACTGCAATTCCGGCAAGTCCCACCTTTTTATCCTCAGACAGCGTATGGATAAAATCATGGACGTTCGGCAGATTAATATTTGCTATAAGTGGATTGCAGACTTTTTTATTTCCTGCGGTGTAGGCAGGTACAAATTCCTTGCTGTCATTTCCATGATAGATCGGCAGATTCGACTTTTTCGTCGTCACCATATCATAAAAGGAATCCAGTAACTTTAATTTCAAACTGTGTTGTTCCATCGGCAATCCCCCATTTTGGTTATGTAAGTCTCACAAAGCTGCAGGCGTCGATCAGACTGTCCTGAAAGCCTTCCGTCTGCGTCAGGTCAATCACCTGAAGCTTCTCCCGGTACATTTCAAAATCCCTGCTCAGTGGACCATGGATCAGAAGGTCTGTGGCACCGGCAAGTGATGTATTTCCAACGACTTCCAGCTTATCCATGAAATCCTGTGGCAGCATACCAAGATCAATGGCATCCCGCGCATTCAAATAAAAGCCAAAGCCACCGGCAACATATACTTTGTCAATATCTCTTGCATGCAGGCCTGCTGTTTTAAGCAGACATTTGATTCCGGCATACACAGCCGCCTTTGCAAGCATAATAGACTGCAGGATTTCCGAATTGATGCTGATTCCGTGGATCACAATACCACCATCCAGAAACTCCTCTGCCAGTGTGCCGTTTGCATGAATCTTTTCCAGTCTTCTGCCGAGTGCAATCGCTTCAAGCAGGCTGTTGCCATACGCATGCTGTTTTCTTGCACATCCCTCAAATGCCGGTCCGCAGGCGGTACTCGTCGCGAAATACCGCTCGCCATCCTTTAAAACCATCTCGCCATTTGTACCAAGGTCTAAGAACATATACCGCTCCGGCACTTCCGTATTCCGGCTTTTCTCGATATGCATCACACCCGCAATGACATCGCCGCCAAGAAACGCACTGCTGCATCCGGATAAGAACACATTGCAGTCCTCTTCTATGATCTCCGGATATTCTTTCTCGACAACTGCCATCTGTTCTTTCGCAAATATCTCCTGCCCCGGCACAATCACGCTGCCATGCAGTGTCGTCGGAAACGGAGCCTCGCCCATATCTGAAATATCGTACCCAAGCAGGATGGAGATCATCGTCGTATTTCCCGTGATTGCAACAGCATCTAATTTCACAAGCTCATGTTCCCGCTCGGTATGCTCCACCTGTTTTTTTGTATCTGCAAGCATTTCCTGCAGCAGCTCCACGATTGCAGTAACTGCCTGATCGCGCATTTTCACAAGAAAGCTCACATCCCGCTTCACGGTCAAAATCCGGTTTATCACGTCGCTGCCATACAGGCGCTGTGGATTCTTCGTACTCCGCTGTGCAAGCACGTCTTTTTCCTCCGCATCGATCAGGCAGCTGTCAATCATGGTAGAACCAAGGTCTACCGCCATATATATGTGTCGCATGTTAGAAGATCGCCTTCGGTTTCTTCTCGATTGGGCGATATCCCTGCTCGGAAAGTACACGCAGGATCTGCTCCTTGTGTTCCGGTCCAAATGCCTCAATCGTAATTACAAGTTCCACAGCAGAATTACGGTTGATCGTTACAAACTGATTATGCTCAAGCTTGATGATGTTTCCGTTTTCACCAGCAATCACACCTGCGACACGCTGCAGTTCACCCGGCTTATCCGGAAGCAGCACCGATACAGTGAAGATACGGCTTCTTGCAATCAGGCCATGCTGTACAACAGAAGAGAATGTGATCACATCCATATTACCACCACTCAAGATGCTGACAACCTTCTGTCCCTTTGGCTCGAGATGCTTCAGCGCTGCAACGGTAAGCAGACCACTGTTTTCGACAAGCATCTTATGATTCTCTAACATATCTAAGAAAGATACGATCAGTTCGCTGTCCTCTACCGTAATGATATCGTCCAGATTCTCCTTCAGATATGGGAAGATCTTTGTTCCCGGCGTCTTAACGGCAGTACCATCTGCGATTGTATCAACCTTTGGCAGTGTCGTTACTTTATCATTGGCAAGGGATGCTTTGAGGCAGGCTGCACCTGCTGGCTCCACGCCAATTACCTTGATGTTTGGATTGAGCATCTTGGCAAGTGTTGATACACCTGTGGCAAGTCCGCCGCCACCGACTGGCACTAAGATAATATCTACAAACGGAAGATCCTTTAAAATTTCCATCGCCACCGTACTCTGTCCCGTTGCAACATCCAAATCATCAAATGGATGGATAAAGGTATATCCCTTTTCCTCCGCAAGCTTCAATGCAAACTGGCAGGCATCATCATAGACATCGCCATACAGTACTACCTCGGCACCATACGACTTTGTACGATTTACCTTGATGAGTGGTGTGGATGTTGGCATAACGATTGTTGCCTTCACGCCATATGCCTTTGCTGCATATGCAACACCCTGTGCATGGTTTCCAGCGGACGCTGTGATCAGTCCCTTCTTGCGGTCTGCGTCAGATAACGTGCTGATCTTGTAATACGCGCCACGAATCTTGTAAGCACCTGTTACCTGCATGTTCTCCGGCTTCAAATATACTTTATTGCCACAGGACTGTGAGAAAAACTCACTCTCGATCAGTCCGGTTGGCTTTGTCACTTTCTTCACGATCTCATATGCCTGCTCGAATTTCTCGAGTGTAAGCTTCTGTTCTGTCTGCGCTTTTTCTGCCATATTTTTATCCTTCTTTCCTGTAAGTTTCTTTTAAGCCAAACTCTGTTTATTTCATATCAAATAAATCATCGTCCTTCGGGATGTTCTCGATATTCTCATCGACAAGAATCTCCACATCTGAACGCATATCAAAATCCGCAAACAATGCATTCACATAGCTGTTCGGATCAAACTTCTGCAGATCGTCAATCTGCTCCCCGATACCAATGTATTTAACCGGAACATTAAGCTCCGACTGAATTGCAATCGCAATACCGCCCTTCGCTGTCCCATCAAGCTTCGTAATGATAATACCATTGATTTCTGTCACAGAGCTGAACTGTCTTGCCTGCTCCAGTGCATTCTGTCCGGTCGTACCATCGAGCACGATCAATGATTCCACATTTGCCTCTGGATACTCTCTTGTGATAATGCGGCGCATCTTCGTAAGCTCATCCATCAGGTTCTTCTTGTTGTGCAGACGTCCGGCTGTATCGATCAGCAGGATATCTGTATTCCGGCTCTTCGCTGCCGCAACTGCATCATAGACAACCGCCGATGGGTCTGCGCCCTCGTTTTGTGCGATGATATCCACACCGGCACGGTTTGCCCATGTCTTTAACTGGTCGATTGCCGCTGCACGAAATGTATCTGCCGCCGCCATCAGCACCTTCTTGCCACGTGCCTTGTACTGGGCTGCCAGCTTTCCGATGGACGTCGTCTTTCCAACTCCATTCACACCGATTACCAGCACAACTGTTTTCTTATTCTCAAAATCATACGCTGTCTCATCCACCTGCATCTGATCCCGTATAATGTTGATCACCAGATCCCGGCACGCCTGTGCTTCCTTGATATGTTCTTCCTTAACACGCGCTTTCAGATCTTCCACGATACGTTCCGTCGTCTCATAACCCATATCGGACATAACGAGTGTCTCTTCGAGCTCATCATAGAAATCATCATCTAACTCGCTTGCCTTAAACAGATTGTTAAAACTATCCGAGATGCTGTTTCGTGTCTTCGTAAGTCCTTCCTTTAATCTTGCGAAAAAGCCTTTTTTCTGTGGAGCCGGTGTTTCTTCCGGTTCATCTGGTATCTCTGCCGAATTCTCTGTATCTGTTGTCTCCACAGGGACCTCAGGTGTCTCTTCTTCTACCGGCACTGATTCTGTCTCTGCCTGTTCCTCATTCGATTCCGCCTGTGTCTGTATCACCTGTTCCTCTTCTGTAGTTTCCCCTTTTTTCTTCTTGGTAAACCAACCCATATCTTACACCTCCTTAATCATCCAATTCGTTCTCTATCATATTCACCGATACGAGTGTCGAAACACCCTTTTCCTGCATCGTGATACCATACAGGATATCTGCAGCTTCCATCGTACCTTTACGGTGAGTAATAACGATAAACTGTGTGTCCTTTGTCAGCTTGGACAAATATTTGGCAAATCGTTTGACGTTCGAATCATCGAGTGCCGCCTCAATCTCATCCAGCAGACAGAATGGTGACGGTTTTAAACTCTGGATTGCAAAAAGCAGAGAAATCGCCGTCAAACTCTTCTCTCCACCGGAAAGCTGCATCATGTTCTGCAGTTTCTTTCCTGGCGGCTGTGCGATGATTTTGATTCCTGTTTCCAGCAGATCTTCCTCATCGACAAGCTCGAGGTCCGCTTTACCACCGCCGAACAACTCCTTAAATACCTTCGAAAACATGACGCGGATCTCCTTGAATTTCTCCGCAAACTGTTCACGCATGGCACGGTCAAGCTCTGCAATAATATTTATAAGATTCTCCTCTGCCTTACAGATATCATCATGCTGTCCCTTTAAGAACTCGTATCGCTCGGATACCTGCTTGTAATCCTCGATGGCATTGACATTGACATCGCCGAGCTGTTTGATTTTATTTTTCACTGCGGAAATCTCCCGCTTGAGTGATGAGATATCATCGAATCCGGCATCCTTATAATCCAGTGCCAAATTATAGGTCAGCTCATATTCTTCCCACATATAATTATTCAGACTTTCCGCCTGTTCGGACAACTTCTCGATTGACGCGTTGATCTTGAATGCCGATTTATCCAGTCCATTGATCTGCTCCGACAATTCCTCACGTTTATGGAAAAATTCTTTGTGACTCTCATTCAAAGCATCTTTGCCTGAAATCAGTTCTTCCAGCTTCTTCTCCTTAATCGCGATCATACGGATATTCTCATCGAACTGCTGTTTTAAGCTGTCTGTCCGCTTCGTGAGCGTCGTAACCTCTTCATTTCCATTGTTCCGCTTCAGATTCAGCGTCTGCAGGTTCTCCTTTGCCGCCTGTTCCTCTGTTTTGATACGATGGATATTCTGCATCAGGAACTCATATTGCTGCTGTACGGTATTGAACTCCAGATTCAGCTTATTAATTGAATCCGAAGCGCCCTGCAGTCTGCCTTTTTCCTCAGTCACTGCCTGTTCAAGCTTCGCAATCTCTGCTTCAAGCTCATGAATGGCTTCCTCCTGCTTCCGGTTGTTATCCTTTAATTCCTGCTTGTTTGCATTAATCTCGTCGATCTGCGCTGCAAGCTCACCATTCTCGCGGTTGATACTGGCAAATCCGCGTTCCACCTCAGTCAGCTTTGTCTGCACCTGTTCAAGGTTCAGGGTATATGTATTCATACGGATGTTCATATTCTGGATCACCGTATTTAACTCGTCACGGATACCCTTTTGTTTCTCACGATCCTCCGTCAGGAATGTAATCTGTTTCTTATGCTCTTCCAGCTTCACGGAAAGCTTCCCGATCTGTTCATCAATTTCCTCAAGCTCTCGCTTTCGTCCAAGCAGATTTGATGTATTCTTAAATGCACCACCGGTCAGCGCACCACCCGGATTGATCAGTTCACCTTCGAGCGTGACGATACGCAGGCTCTGTTTATACTTCTTTGCAAGTGCCATCGCATGGTCGATATGATCGACGACTACGATTCGTCCAAGCAGATGTCCAATAATTGACTGGAATTTCTTATCATATCCAACCAGCTCAGATGCGGTACCAACAACACCCGGTTCCCGCTTCACATCGTTGCTCACACCGGAACGATCGACGATTGACTGAATTGGAAGGAACGTCGCACGTCCAAACCGGTTCTGCTTCAAATATGCGATCATGTTCTTGGCCGTTGCATCATCCTCTGTGACAATGTTCTGGATACTTCCACCAAGCGCTGTCTCGATGGCTGTCTCATACCGCTTATCTACCTGTATGATATCTGCAACAACGCCAACAATCTTCGGATTCTTCATCTTGTGCTCCATGACACGACGGATGCTGTTTCCGTATCCCTCGTAGCGTTCGGTCAGGTTGCGCAACGCTTCCTTCTTGGATTTCAGGCTGACAATCTGGTTACTTGTCTCTGTGACGCCACGCCGGTTTTCTTCAAGCTTCTGGCTATGATCTGCAATCAGGTTCTGAACAGCCATAAACTGTCCATTTTTTTTCTGCAATTCACTTTCTAACTCTTTGATTCCGGAGGCAAGCTGTGCTTCCTCCGTCTTCGTCTTTTCCTCTTCGCTCGTATATTCCAGCAGTCGTTTCTTAAGCTCTGTCTTACGAAGGTTGATGTTTTCCAGCATCGTATCGTATCTGCCGACCTTTGCCTTTAACGTACCGCCTTCATTTAAATATTCGATAATATCCGCTTTGGCATCCTCAATCGCCTGTTCCTTCGCGGTAATATCCTGTTCCAGATCCTGATACTGTTTTTTTGCCTCATCAAGCACATCATCTGCCTGATCCAGCTTCTCATCGAGCTGGGATTTGTCCTCATACAATCCAGTAAGATCGGCTTTGTGCTTTTCCAGATTTTTCGTTTCCTTCTCGATCTGTTCCAGCAGCCCCGCATCACTTTGCTGATACGAGAGAATCTGCTGGTTGATGACGTTCATCTCGCCTTCCAGCCGCTGGTTCTGCAGCTTCTTCTCATGAATCTCATTTTTCGACGAATCAATCTTCTCATTATAAGATTCCAGCTGCTGCTCGATACGCTCGTACTCTTCCTTCGCCGCATCAAACTCATCTTTCAGTCTGGATGCATCAGTTTCCACGATGGAAAGCTTTTCCTCGTAGGATTCCAGCTTTACCTGCGTATCATCGACGTCCAAAAGAAATGCATTGATATCCAGCTTCTTCAGCTCGTCCTTGAAGATCAGATACTTCCGTGCCGTCTCTGACTGTTCCTTCAAAGGACCAACCTGTTTTTCCAGTTCCCCGAGAATATCCTTCACACGGGAAAGATTTGCCCGCTCATTCTCCAGTGACTTTTCTGTTGCCGCCTTATTCTTCTTATATTTTACAATTCCTGCCGCCTCATCGAACAGCTCCCGGCGTTCCTCCGGCTTTCCCGACAGAATCCGCTCAATCTGTCCCTGTCCGATAATCGAATATCCCTCTTTACCGATACCAGTATCAAAGAACAGGGAATTGACATCCTTCAAACGGCTGACAACGCCATTGATCAGATACTCACTCTCACCAGAACGATACACACGTCTTGCAACCGTTACCTCATTGTAATCAATCGGCAGGCTGTGATCGCTGTTATCAAGTGTGATTGCCACATATGCCGAGCCCTGCGGTTTTCGAAGCTCTGTACCGGAGAAAATAACATCCTCCATCTTGGAACCACGTAACTGCTTCGCACTCTGCTCACCAAGCACCCAGCGCACGGCATCGCCGACATTACTCTTGCCGGAACCGTTCGGTCCGACGATACCAGTGATACCATTGTTGAATTTGAAAATAATTTTATTTGCAAAGGACTTAAATCCATATATTTCTATGCTTTTTAAATACATACGTTACCTTACCTTTTTCCAGTTGGCTGATGCAGCAGCTCTAATGTTTCAAACGCTGCGTACTGCTCTGCTGTTTTCTTTGAATGCGCCACCCTCCGTGCCATCTCTTTGCCGTCTAACACGACGCGCACGGTAAACTGCTTGTTGTGGTCAGGGCCTTCCTCTGCCAGCAGTTCATATTTCAGGTTGATCTTATGCTTCTGCACATATTCCTGCAGCTTGGACTTTGCATCATGGAAGCGCTGTTTATGTTCGATATCCTGCAGCAGAAACCGCTCCACATATGCGGTTGCACATTCCATACCACCATCCAGATAAATTGCACCAAGCACAGACTCAAACATATCACACAAAATCGAATCCCGGTTGGCTCCGCCCGTCTGTCTCTCTCCCTTACTAAATCGGGCAAACTCACCAAACCGCAGATCCCGCGAAATCTTGGACAACGTGAACTCGCAGACAAGACTTGAACGAAGCTTCGACAAATCGCCCTCCGGCATCGTCTGATAATTTTCAAACAGATACTTGCTCACAATAAACTCCAGAATCGCATCACCGAGAAACTCGTACCGTTCATACGACATATAACGTCCAACCATTTTCTCGTTGACGAAGGACTTGTGTGTGATTGCAGTCTCCAAATGTTTGATATCCTGAAAGGTATATCCGATCAGTGCTTCCAGCTCACTGAGTGATCCTTCCTTCTCCATTTTAGTTCTCCCCTTTGTTTTCTTCCTCTACAAATGTACGAATGATCTGATTTGTAACATCTTTTTTCACAAAGTTACGACACTGCTCGATGGCAGAACGCACCTCTGTATCTTTGCAGTTACCATGTATTTTTACAACCAGACCTTTTAAGCCGAGCAATGGTGCACCACCCTTATCATCCGCCATGTACCGTTTAAATGTCTTCTTGATCGGCTTGTAGATGAGTGCACCACCGATTTTTGTCTTGACACTGCTCTTTAATGTATCCTTGATCTCTGCCATAAACATTTTGCCAAGTCCCTCAAAGAATTTGAGCAGGACATTTCCGACAAACGCCTCACAGACTAACACATCTGCCGGACCGTTCGGGATATCACGGGATTCCACACTGCCAATAAAGTTGATATCCTTACATTCACGCAGCAGCGGAATTGTGGATTTCACAAGCTCGTTTCCCTTTTCATCCTCTGCACCGATATTAATGATACCAACTCGCGGATTCTCAATACCCTCAATGTTCTTCATATAGATGGAACCCATCTTTGCAAACTGTACCAGATTTTCCGGTTTTGCATCGACATTTGCGCCACAGTCGATCAGCAGCGAAGAACCATACCTGTGTGGAATCAGCGGTGCTAACGGTGTCCGTTTTACGCCCTTGGCTCTGCCAACGAGGAACTGTCCACCGGCAAGCAGTGCGCCGGAATTACCACCGGAAATACAGGCCGCTGCTTTACCTTCCTTCACAGCATTTAATGCCAATACCATAGAAGAATTCTTCTTACGGCGAATTGCATCAACCGGTGCGTCATGACAGGTGATTTCCTCGGTTGCATTGATGATCTCGATCCGTGTCTTATCACATCCATACTGATCAATATACGTTTTTAATTCCTCTTCTTTTCCAGTTACGATAAAGGAAAGGTCATCATACTGATCCATCGCCTCTGCAATGCCCTGTATAAAATATGCACTTCCATTATCCGTACCCATTGTATCAATTGCTATTACAATATTTTCCATTCTTTATCTGAACCCTTCCTTGTTATACAACATGATAGACCACATAATCCTATATATTATAGATGTATCCTTTTCTTTCGTCAAGAAATCAAGACACAAAAAAAGACTTTTCAACGAGAACCTCTCGATGAAAAGTCTTTTTCTTTCATTTCAGTGAATTACTCAGCAGAGATGATTTCTTTCTTATTATAGGAACCGCAAGCCTTGCATACTCTGTGTGGCATCATAAGCGCTCCACACTTGCTGCACTTTACCAAGCCAGGAACTGTCATCTTCCAGTTTGCTCTACGCTTGTCACGTCTTGCTTTTGAACTTTTATTCTTAGGACAAATGGACATCCTTACACCTCCTTCAAGAATACACTTAAAATCACACTTTGCTCATTATACAAACAAATCTATCTGATGTCAACGGTATTTTTCATTTTTTATAAAATATTTATTTCGCAAGTGCAACAGTCTCTCTTGCGATTGCAAGCTCCTCGTTTGTCGGTACAACATACACTGGCACCTTAGAATTATCTGTTGAGATCTTTAACTCTTCTCCACGGAGCTTATTTGCTTCATCATCAATCTCCACACCCAGATATCCAAGATGGCTGCACGTATCCTTTCTTACCTTTGGATCATTCTCACCGACGCCGGCCGTAAATACAATCGCATCCACACCGTTCATCGCTGCCACATAACCACCGATAAACTTTGCTGCCTGGTAAGTAAATACATTCATTGCGATCTCACAGCGCTTATCACCTTCCGCAATGCCCTTGTTCAGGTCACGGAAATCACTGGACTTTCCAGAGATACCATAAACACCAGACTCCTTGTTGAGCATGCTGATAATCTCTGTAATTGTCTTTCCTTCCTTGTTCGCAATATATTCGATAATCGCGGGATCAATATTTCCGCTTCTTGTTCCCATCGTGATACCTTCGAGTGGTGTGAGCCCCATGGTTGTATCAATTGATTTTCCACCCTCGACTGCACAGATGCTCGCGCCACCGCCAAGATGACATACGATAATCTTCGTATCTTTGATATCCTTTCCAAGCAATTCGGCTGTACGTTTAGATACAAAGCTGTGACTCGTTCCATGGAAGCCGTAACGACGAACCTTGTATTTTTCATAATACTCATATGGAATACCATATGTATATGCATAATCCGGCATAGTCTGATGGAATGCCGTATCAAACACTGCAGCCTGTGGAACACCCGGCATCAGTTCCTGACATGCGCGGATGCCAATCAGATTGGCTGGGTTATGAAGCGGAGCTAAATCACTGCACTCCTCAATTGCTGCAATTACTTCCTCATCGATCAGAACTGCAGAAGAAAACTTCTCGCCGCCATGTACCACACGATGTCCAACTGCTGCAATCTCATCCAGATTTTTGATTGCACCAAACTTCTCATCCAGCAGATACTGCAGCACAAGCTTTACAGCTGCGCTATGATCCGGCATCGGTGCCTCAATCTGTATCTTTTCCTTACCAGTTGCCTGATGTGTCAATGAACCATCTAATTTGATTCTTTCACAGATTCCCTTTGCCAGTACCTGCTCTGTGTCCGAGTCGATCAACTGGTACTTAAGGGAAGAACTACCACAATTAATTACTAATACCTTCATATATCCACACTTTCTCTATCTTTTTATCTGTTCTTTGTCAAGTGCCTGCGCCTGAACAGCTGTAATCGCAACGACACCAACGATATCATCTGCTGAACATCCTCTGGACAGATCGTTAACCGGCTTTGCAATACCTTGTGTAATTGGTCCATATGCATCTGCCTTTGCCAGACGCTGAACAAGTTTATAACTGATATTTCCGGCATCCAGATCCGGGAAGATCAATACATTTGCCTTTCCGGCTACAACACTGCCCGGTGCCTTGGAAGCAGCTACTTCCGGCACAATTGCCGCATCACTCTGCAATTCACCATCGCACTTCAGATCCGGACATTCCTCATTTACAATCTTACATGCCTCGATCACCTTATCGATCTCCGGATGATGTGCACTTCCCTTTGTAGAATAGGATAACATCGCAACAATTGGTTCTGCCTCTACCAGAAGCTCAAATGACTTCGCAGAGCTCTCTGCGATTGCCGCAAGCTCTCTCGCATCCGGAAACTGATTTAATCCTGCATCTGAGAAAATGAATGTTCCATGCTCACCCATCTCACAGTTTGGTACTACCACTAAGAAGAATGCGGATACCAGCTTTGTATCTGGTGCAGTCTTTAAAATCTGCAATGCTGCACGCAATACATTTGCAGAAGAGTTCACAGCTCCTGCAACCATTCCATCTGCATCGCCTGCCTTTACCATGATGCAGCCAAAATACAGGACGTTTGTTAAAAGCAGTTCCTTTGCCTCTTCCGGTGTCATACCCTTCTTCTTACGAAGCTCTACCAAAATTGATACATAGTCGTTTAACTTGTCGCAGTCATATGGATCTACGAATTTCGCGCCTGTCAGATCCAGTCCATTTGCTTTCTTTATAATCGTCTGTTTGTCACCAACTAAAATTATGTCGGCAATTTCTTCCTGCAAAATCTTATGCGCCGCCTCTAATGTACGCATATCGGCAGTTTCCGGTAATACAATTGTTTTCTTGTTTTGTTTTGCTCTTTTTTTAATTGAATCAATAAATGCCACTGTTCTTCTCCTCTGCTTTTATAGTTTCAACTCACATCTTTTTACATTATAAACAAATCAAGGTTTGTATACAACCAAAAATCTGTAAATAAATGTCTTTTTTCCAATACAATTTTAAACTTTGTTTCAGAATCTCAAGACTGCATATCATCCACCGCCGGATTGTCAACGACCAGTCTGCCACGTCCATGCTTTTTCCCATAGTACATCGACTTATCTGCGCGGTTTACAAGGATATTGGTATCCCTACAGATCGTCGGATATGCTGACAGACCAATACATACATTGACCGGAATTTTCTTGTCATCGTACTGTACGATCGTTGTCTGGATCTCCTTATGCATTTCCTCTAGGATCGGCAATGCCTGCGTCTCATCGTAACCCGGCAATACAAGCAGGAATTCCTCACCGCCATACCGACAGGCAAATCCCCCATGTGCCCTTGCAAATTTATCGTCAATGGATGCCACCATCTTGATAACCTTATCACCGGCAAGATGTCCATATGTATCATTAATATTCTTAAACTTATCAATGTCAAACAGTGCCACAGATAACGGTTGCTGTTTTTTCGTCGCTTCCTCTGCCGCCGCTGCAAACAACTGTCCAAAGTAAACACGGTTATAAATCTGTGTCAGGCCGTCCTTGCGCGCCATATCCTGTGTCTGTAAATACAGCTTTGTACTCTTGACAGATACATTATATTCCACCAGGCAGGTTTCATAGTACGAGATTCCCTTCTCGAAGAAATTCTCCTCATCGGATGCGATCAGCATCATACCATACTGCTTGTTGTCGTCGATCATTGCAAGCTTCACCAGACTTTTGATGCTTGTCTCGCCGATAAAACGCAGTTCCTTTAATTCATCGCCGACAAGCAGCTCCGTCGTCTTCCGGCTTTCGGCAAAATCCGAATAAATCTTCTGAAAATCCTTGCGCAGACGGCGTTCCATCGAAGCATAATCCGTCTTGATGATACAGAGTCCGCGATTGTCCGAATTAACCGCGCCATCCATATACACCGCACAGAGCTTTGGATTCTTTACATCCATGATTGCATCCACGATCACATTGATATTCTTGTTGATATCAAACGAAGACGCCATATAACGCATGATTTCAGTCTGGGACTCAATCTCCCGATTTGCCTGTTCCAGATCATTTACCACGCGTGCCAGCTCAATCTTCTGATAATTCACACGTTCATTTACAGTCTTTACTTTTTCCTGATATTCTTCCAGTTTTGCATTTTTATCCTGTATGTCATTCCGCTCTAATACAAGCTGCGTATAATACGCCTCATATGCATCGTTCGAGTACTCCAGAAGTTCCGTCACGAACAACAATGTCACAACAAAGATTGCAAGCACAAGCACATAACAGAACCAGAAAGTCTCTCTCCGAAACTGCAATGACAGGCACAGATTGATAAACATCGGTATAAGCAGCATCATCTTGCGGACTAAAATCGTTCCCTTGTCATAGTGTGAACCAAGAATGATAAATTCCAATGCGAGCAGGAACAGGACCATAAACATACCAACAAGCAGTACGCCCTCATACGGAACAAATGATACGAAAATGCTGTATGTAGTAATCTCAATCAACCGAAAGGCCGTCAAAACCTTCATGTTCCTGAACACACCCATGTGGTAAAACACACTGTCAAACAGTGCAAACACAAACACAACAGTCGCAAATGTCACGCAGACCGGTGTGTTGTCGGTGAACTTCATAACGCGTGACAGCACAGTGAGCAAAACCATAAAAATATAAAAAATCTTATGATATACTGTGTAATTTTTAATGAGCTTTTCCGTAATATCCTGCATGTCTAGTTCTCCCAATAAATATCGATCACAGCCCCTTCATCAATTGGCTGTATAAATTCTGCATGTATGCCATTTACATTTGTGACGAGACGCTTTCCACGCATCGTAGAGAGATCAAACGGATATACATCCAGAATATCCACAAATGTATAATTCTGCTTTCCTGTAAGAGTGACAGGTGTTTTATTTACCACAACGGTAATCATCCGGGCTGCATCCGATACCGGCTGTGACTGCGGTACTATATTCTGCTCCTCCACTGTTTTACCAATTTCTTCCGTGACAGCTGCTTCGTCTGCAGCTTCCACGATTTCATCATCCGGGATAATTGGCGTCTCTTCCTTCCGTGTGACAAACTCCACCTCAAAATTTTCATAGATTTTCTCATCTTCATCGGCAATCTGATGATTGACATACGCATAAAAATCCGTTGTCAGATCCATAAATGTGCGCAACTGTCCCACGGTATAATAATTCCGCATACAAACATCATCCCCATCCTGAATCTGGTACATGGACGATGCAAATTCACCATTTACCGTTGCAAATTTCGGACAGGATACCTCATTTCCATTCACCTTAAAGGTCAGCATGCCCGCATATTCCGGAAGTGTCGATAACTCGATCTCCGCAGATCTGCCCTTTGTGGATGGCTGAATCCTAATGTTATCATTTGCCTCGATCACTGCATTCATACCGGAAGTCCTTCCGTTCTGGGTGATCACCGCAGCCTCTCCGCTGTACCCACGCACAATCCGTGTCTTTTCATTTATCTTAAATGTGATATCATCGCCACGCTTCGGGAAGATATCTTCGTTTGGAATACCATACTGTACTGCCGCATCAAAGATCGTCAGCTTATCATTGTTATACAGCTTCACACGTTCACCGTTTACGTTGACAAAGATGAAGTTGTTCTTCTGGTCAAAGAAGTTCAGACAGATACCGATTGGTGTCACATAGAGCGGGTCTTTCTTGATACCCTCCACCTGAAAATCAATCGTATTCATGACTTCTTCGCCACGCAGAGCCACACGCTCTGCCGGAAGATCCAGATTCTCCGCCAATGTATCCGTAAATCCGGGCAGCTTTCCACCACCGCCAACTACAAACACCGCACTGACGCTTGTTCCGCCGTTCAATTCGATGATCTTATCCGCAATCTTCTTTGAAATCCCCTCTTTTACTTCCTCCGTCGTCTGATAGATTTCCTCCGGAGTGATCTTGTGGGATATTCCCATAATATCTTTATATGTAACTGATTTCCGGCGTGCACTGACCATCTTTAACTTCTCCGCAGTCTGGAAATCAATCAGATATTTCTTTACCAGTGCCTCGGTCAGCTCGTCTCCGGCCGCCGGGATCATACCATACGCGATCACACTTCCATCTTTTGTAATACAGATATCGGACGTTCCGGCCCCGATATCGATCAGTGCAATGTTCAAAAGGCGGTACTGCTCCGGAATCGCTACCGTCATCGCCGCGATTGGTTCCAATGTAAGGTTTGTCACATACAATCCAGCCTGCTCCACAGCCGCATACAGACTGTCCACAACCTCTTCCGGGAGAAATGTTGCAAGCACATCGGCTGCAATCTGCGTTCCCTTGTGTCCTTCCAGATTCGTAATCTCGTAATTGTTCAGGAAATATTTCACAACGGTATAGCCAACGCAGAAATATTTTGTTGTCTCATGACTCTCATTTAATTCCTGCAGGATCTCATTATGCGCCTGCTCCACACCGATCAGATCAATCGAATGGATGTATTCCTGTGTAATAACTGTATTCTCAGAGAATTCATACTCCCCGTGTCCAATTGCAGTCTTTAAAACACGACCAGCCGCCGCAATGCATACATCATGTAATTTGCGCCCTCCTAACTGTTTCTCTAACTGCTGTTTTACTTCGACAATATCCTGACTGACCTTCGCAATATCATGAATCTGTCCGTCGATCATCGAACGGGTATCATGGTATTTGACAGCCATCGCAACTACATGAAACCGCTCCTGTTCTCTGTATCCGACCGTACCAACGATACTCCGCGTACCGATGTCCAGTCCAAATATTAAAGGTTCCGGATATTTCACTGTTGCCACGCCTGTTTCCTCCTGAAATTAGTCTGTCTTCCCATGATTAGTTAAAATTATAGCATCTCCAAGTAAGATATTCAACCTATCTTTTAGTTGTTTTGATGAATTTTGATAGTCTAATTGATTATTTATAGTGAAATCTGCATATTTTCTATAATACGATTCCGGTTCCTGACTGCGGAACATCACACGGCAGCGTTCCTCCGTGTAGCCACGCTGTTTCATCAGTCGTTTGATCCGCGTCTCCTCATCGACATAGATATACCAGATTTCATCACAGATTTCCTTATATCCATCCTGAATCAGAAGTGCCGCCTCGATCACGTAAATTTTCACGCCCTGCTTTCGCTTCTCCTCGATATCATTCCGAATCCAGGATTTTACTGCCGGATGGGTAAGCGCATTCAACTGTGCAAGCTTTTGTTTGTCTGCAAATACAATCTGCGCAAACTTCGCACGGTCGATCGCATATGGTGCCTCCATCTGGAGAATCTCCGTGCCAAATGTATCCACAATCGCCTGATACACCGGTTGCCCCGGTTCCATCAGTGTATGGGCAAGCTTATCGGTCTCCACAATATATGCCCCATATAAATTGGACAGGTCATATAATATTTTACTTTTTCCAGAGCCAACGCCTCCGGTAATTCCTAATATCAGCATTCTGAATCTCCCTGCTACATCTGTGTTTTATTTTGATTTATCTCCCGCTCACAAGGTCATTGGCTTTATTTCGCATCATACCAGCTGTTTCCGACATTTGCATCTACAAGAAGCGGCACGGAAAGATCTGCTGCATGCATCATTTCTTCCACAAGCAGCTTCTGTACAGTCTCCAACTCTTCTTTTTTTGTCTCGATGATCAGCTCATCATGGATCTGAAGCACAAGCTTCGACTGCAAATGTTCTTCTTTGAGCCGGCGATTGACATGTACCATAGCAATCTTGATGATATCTGCCGCGGTTCCCTGTACCGGAGCATTCATCGCCGCACGCTCACCAAAGCTCCGTGTCATAAAATTGGAAGAAGCGAGCTCCGGAATCGGGCGTCTCCGTCCAAACATCGTAACAGTATAGCCGTTTTTCTTTGCATCCTCCACGGTGCGGTCTAAAAATTCTTTGACTTTTCTGTAGGTTGCAAAATATTTCTCGATATAACCCTCCGCTTCCTTTCTGGAGATATCAAGATCCTGTCCTAATCCAAAAGAGCTGATGCCATAAACAATTCCAAAATTTACCGCCTTTGCCTTCCGGCGAAGGGTGCTGTCCACCTGATCAAGCGGCACGTCAAATACTTGCGATGCCGTAATTGCATGGATATCCTCATTCGCCTGATATGCTGCAATCAAAGCCGCATCCCCGGACATATGCGCGAGCACACGCAGCTCAATCTGGGAATAGTCGGCATCGACAAACACCGATCCTTCCTCTGGGATAAATACCTTACGGATTTCCCTGCCAAGCGGCATACGCGTCGGGATATTCTGCAGGTTCGGATCTGCTGAGCTGATACGTCCCGTCACCGTGACAGTCTGATGGAACTTTCCATGAATTCTTCCATCTGCACGGATATAACCAGCCAGTCCCTCTGCATAGGTGGAATTTAACTTCGTGAGCTGACGGTATTCTAATATCTTCGGTATGATCGGATGTGCATTTGAAAGCTTCTCTAATACTTCTGCGCTCGTCGAATATCCGGTCTTTGTTTTCTTTCCATTTTTTAATCCCAGCTTTTCGAATAAGATTTCGCCAAGCTTCTTCGGAGAATTGATATTAAATTCTTCCCCCGCCATTGCATGAATTTCTGCGGTAAGCTCCTCAATCCGTGTGCGGAGCTTTTCCCCATACTGATGCAATGCCTCACCATCGACACGGATACCATTTTTCTCCATCTCATATAACGCATACAGACACGGAAGCTCCATCTCATCATAGAGAGCTTCCATTCCTGTCTCTTTTAATTTCTCTCGCAGAATTGCCTTTACCTTGTACGGAACGATTGCCTGATATGCCATCCATTTTTGTACTTTTTCATCTTCGAAGGAACAATATCCCAGCTTTTCCCTGCCAAGCACTTCCTTCTCTGACGGCAGCGTCACGTCCAGATACACCTTTGCAAGTGTATCGTATTCATACTCCGACTGATTTGGCTGTAACAGGTATGCCGCAAGTCCAGCGTCAAATACTGCATCTTTCTCATGAAAATCCAAAAATGAAAGCAGCTTTTTCACGTGCATACATGATAACTGCACCTGATAATCCCGGCTCAATACAAGGAGATTGTCTGCTACCATCGCCTCCGTGATAAACATTGTAAACCGAATCAGATAGACATGCTCCAAATCCATACATACCGCAGCGCCAAGCGCTTCTTCCTCCTGTGTGATCCACGCAAAAGAAACCTCCTTCGCCTTTTGCAGCTTTGCAAGCAAGGCGTTGTAGCCGTCAATCTCATCGATCAATACGGTTTCAAAAATCAGTTTTTCCTTCTTTTCCACAGAAAAACGCTTATAAAAACTCTTCAACTCCAGATCCTCAAATAACGTATACGCCTCTGCATTAAATGGGTCGTGATACACTGCCTCTGAAAACTCAAACGGAATCGGGCAGTCCAGCTTGATCGTTGCAAGCGTCCTGGACAGATATGCCAGATCTTTGTTCTCAATCAGGTTCTGTTTCATCTTGCTTGCTTTCATGTTGTCCACTGCCTCATAGACACCATCTAAGTCACCATACTCCGCAAGCAGCTTTGCCGCTGTCTTCTCACCGATTCCCGGCACACCCGGAATATTATCGGATGTATCACCCATCAGGCCTTTCATATCTATAAAAATCAGTGGTGTTACTCCATAGGCTTCCACCACATCTTTTGCATAATAATCCTCGATCTCAGTCTTACCATGCTTTGTCTTCGGGATGCGTACGAGCACGGTATCAGTTGCAAGCTGTAGCAGATCGCGGTCACCAGACAGAATCGTTACGGCAAAGCCTTCGCGTTCCCCCTTCTTGGAGAGCGTACCAATCAGATCATCCGCTTCAAAGCCTTCCTGCTCTACAATCCGGATATGCATTGCGCGTAAGATTTCCTTGATTCTCGGCATCTGCTCATGCAGTTCCTCTGGCATACCCTTTCGCGTTCCCTTGTACGCCTCATACATCTCATGGCGAAATGTTTTCTTCTTTAAATCAAAAGCAACACAAATATGTGTTGCCTGTTCTTCCTCGATTACCTTTAAGATTATATTTAAAAAACCATAAATCGCGTTGGTATGTCTCCCATCATTCGTTGTCATATCCGGGATTCCGTAAAACGCACGATTCATGATGCTGTTTCCGTCAATCAGTAATAATTTATTCATCGCTCTCCTTCTCCTCACCTTCCGGGTGGGTTAATTGATATTCACGTAGTTTCTCATAAAAGGTTGATTCCTTCGGTTTCTGTGCATTCTGCACTTCCTGTACAATATCATTTAAGCAGACAGACATCTCAGAACCAAATGTATCGTAAAAATAAGTATCCCCCTGTGCTTCCAGTTTCATCCGCTGTTCGATATTATATACCTTGTCCAGGCACTGATTATATACAAAAAACAAAAATACGACTGCCACTCCAAACACAAGTCCAAATGTAGAAAACTTGAAACGTTTCGCCTGCTTTACACGGTGTTCCAGACGATTCAGTTCATTCTCCAGATCCTTTGCAAAATTCTGTGACAGTTCCTGGTTGTTATCTACCTGATGCATTCCAACGATCAACGTATAATAAATCTCCAGCTCTTCCCTGCAATTCTTGCAGTACCGCATATGCTTTACAAAATCCGGGATCACATCGTCCGGAAGTTTCTTCTCTATGAATGCCATAATATTTGATTGCGCTTCCAAACATGTCATAACTTACACCACCTGTCATAATTTCTGTCATATGTCACCACGCGGCAGCATGACGACCCGCACACGCATCAGCATGCTTCATTATCAAAAAAACAAAGAACCTAGATCGAAACGGATCTAGGTTCTTCAAAATGTGTATCTTAGTTATCGATCAGCTTTCCTTCACCATTCCAGCTATATAACTTACGAATCTCCTCGCCAACCTTCTCTGATGGATGCTCAGAAGCAAGCTTTCTAAGAGCCTTGAAGTGAGCCTGTCCACCTGCAGAAGACATGTCAAGCAGGAAGTCTTTTGCGAATGTACCATCCTGGATATCCTTCAATACCTTCTTCATAGCCTTCTTTGTATCCTCTGTGATGATCTTAGGACCTGTGATGTAATCACCATACTCAGCTGTGTTAGAAATAGAGTATCTCATGCCTGCGAAGCCTGACTGGTAGATCAGATCTACGATCAGCTTCATCTCATGGATACACTCGAAGTATGCATTTCTTGGGTCGTAACCAGCTTCGCAAAGTGTCTCGAAACCTGCCTGCATAAGTGCACATACACCACCACAAAGAACTGCCTGCTCACCGAAGAGGTCTGTCTCTGTCTCTGTTCTGAATGTTGTCTCAAGAATACCAGCTCTTGCTCCACCGATTCCAAGACCATATGCAAGTGCAAGATCCTGGGCCTTACCTGTTGCATCCTGATATACAGCGATCAGACAAGGTGTACCCTTGCCAGCCTGATACTCACTACGTACTGTGTGACCAGGTGCCTTAGGTGCGATCATTGTTACATCTACATCCTTAGGTGGGATGATCTGATTGAAGTGAATGTTGAAACCATGTGCGAACATAAGCATGTTACCCGGCTCAAGGTTTGGCTCGATATCGTTCTTGTAAAGAGCTGCCTGTAACTCATCGTTGATCAGAATCATGATGATATCTGCACGCTTAGCTGCTTCTGCAGATGTATATACTTCAAATCCCTGTGCCTCAGCCTTAGCCCATGACTTACTTCCCTCATAAAGACCAATGATGACGTGGCATCCGCTGTCCTTTAAGTTCAAAGCATGTGCATGTCCCTGGCTACCATAGCCGATGATTGCAATTGTCTTGCCATCTAACAGTGACAGATTACAATCTTCCTGATAAAAAATCTTTGCTGACATTATCATATCCTCCTGATTTTGTAAAAATATTTATCGTTATTACTTAATCGTAAGTAATGACCTTAGTTTCCGCTTACAGCGCCTCTTGTAAGACCTGTCAAGCCTGTACGTACCATCTCAGAAATCTCAAATCCATCCAGAAGCGAGATAAACGCTTCAATCTTGTTGACATTTCCTGTGATCTCTATCATAACGGAATCCGTTGATACATCAACGACCTTCGCACGGAATACATCCGTCAGGGAAATAATCTGCTGTCTCTCTTCCAGGCTTGCCTTGATCTTGACAAGCAGAAGCTCGCGGCATACAGACTCCCCATCCTTCAGTTCTGTAATTTCACAGACATCCTCCAGCTTCAGAAGCTGTTTTTTTATCTGGGTTAAAATACGATCATCACCGCTTACGGCTACTGTCATGCGGGAATATCTTGGATTCTCTGTCACGCCAACTGATAAGCTGTCAATATTATATCCTCTACGGCTAAACATTCCGGACACACGGCTCAGTACACCGGATGTATTATCTACCAAAAGGGATAAGACCATTTTTTTCATAAAATGTTCCACCTTTCTCATATTATTTCGTCAAAAATCATTATCTGCTATTTTAACCCTTTGTCACTTGTCTGTCAATAGTTTGTCAACAAGCTTTACCGCCTCGTTTGCATCCTTGGAGTAACCATCTGCCCCGATCTCATCTGCAAAATTCTGTGATACAACGGCACCTCCGATGATGACCTTATAAGGAAGGTTATTTGCACGGACATACTCAACGGCATCCTTCATCCGCATCATCGTCGTTGTCATCAGTGCGGATAACCCAATGATATCAGCACGCTCTTCCTTCGCTGCCGCAATGATCCTGTCTAGCGGCACATCTTTTCCTAAATCTACAACCTTATATCCATAGTTCTTCAGCATCAGTACAACAAGGTTTTTACCGATATCGTGGATATCGCCCTCCACTGTCGCCATGATGACAGTACCCTTCGGCTTTGCATTCTCTTCGATATGAAGCAGCGGTGTGATGTATTCGATAGCAAGATCCATCGCTGTCGCACCAGCAATCAACTGTGGCAGGAAATATTTCTTCTGCTCAAACAGCTCGCCAACCTTATTAACTGCCGGAATCAGATCTTCATCGATGATCGTCTGCGGATCCTTGCCCGCCTCTAATTCCTTCTTTACATTCTCCACGATACTGCCTTTGTTACCCTTTACAACATCGTGATAGACACGGCTTCCTTCCTCGGATACTCCTGCCACATTCTTGGCAGCCGTCTGTTCGGTCTGGGATAAAGCGACTACATTTTCCACATAAATATTATCCGAATCCTCCTTGGCAAGTAGCAGGTCTGCCGCAAGACTCGCATTCACAAGCATTGCCTGTCCCGGATTACAGATTGCCATTGTCAGACCGTTTGCGATTGCCATCGTCAGAAATGCCGTATTGACATTGATTCGCTCTGGCAGTCCGAAGGAAATATTGGACAGGCCGCAAATCGTCGGGATCTGCAGTTCATTCTTACAATACGCGATCGTATCAAGCGTTTCGAGTGCCGCCAACCGGTTTGCGCCGACGGTTGCAACCAGACCATCAATAATCAGTGAATCGCGTGACAAGCCTTCCTCGTCTGCAATCTCTAACAGGCGTCGGATAATCTCTTTCTTCTCATCGAGATTCTCCGGCAGTCCCTTGTCCGAAAGCGGGAGCAAAATCGCCATCGCACCATATTTCTTTGCAATCCGCATAAGCGGACGGCATTTTTTTTCTTCTAATGAAATCGAGTTAATAAGTGCACGTCCCGGATAAATACGGAGTGCCGCCTCGATAATCTCGACATGACTCGAATCAATACACAGCGGAAGATTCGTCACAGAAATCACTTCGTAGACAGCACGCTTCATCATTTCCAGCTCGTCAATGCCGTTCATACCCATGTTAATATCGAGAATCTTCGCCCCATGTTCCGTCTGTTCTTCTGCCATCTGTACGACCAGATCCATGTTTCCTGCACGAAGCATCTCCTGCAGTTTTTTCTTTCCAGTCGGATTGATACGCTCACCAACGACTAAGAAATTGCCATCGAGATGGATTTCCTGTACTGCACTCTCACTGGATAATACACGTGTACAGACTGGTTTCGTCGTTTCCGGCTCCACCGAACGGACTGCCTTCTTCAGCATCTCGATATGCTTCGGTGTCGAACCACAACAGCCGCCCACGGCTCTCGCTCCGGCTTCCACCAAAGCGCGTCCATACTCGGCAAACGTTTCCGGTGTCATTGTATATTTCGTCTCGCCATCGATCAGCTCCGGCATGCCATTGTTCGGTTTTGCAAATACCGGAACCGTTGCGTACCGCACCATACGCTTGATCAATGCTTCCATCTCCTTCGGTCCGGTCGAACAGTTGATACCGACCGCATCAACACCAAGCGACTGCAGCACGATCACAGATGCCTCCGGTGTCGAACCGAACAATGTCTTTCCATCACTGTTGAAGGTCATGCTGACCATGATTGGCAGATCACAGACCTCCTTGATAGCAATCACGCATGCACGCGCCTCCGCAAGGCTCATCATCGTCTCTACAAAGAACAGATCGACACCTGCCTCCACGAGGATCTGTGCCTGTTCCTTATATACATCTACCAGTTCCTCAAACGCCAGATCACCGACCGGCTGGAGCTGTCTGCCAGTCATCGTCATATCTCCAGCGATAAATCCGCGGTGGTTCTCCTGTGCGATTGCTGTCCGTGTCAGGTCAACCAACTGCATGTTCATCTCTTGAATCTTATCCTCAAGGTGATATTCGGCAAGCTTGATCCGGTTCGCCGTAAAGGTCGGTGCAAGCAGAATATTCGTACCTGCCTGAATATATGCGCGCTGCAGCTTGACCAGATGCTGCGGATGCTCAAGAATCCATTTCTCCGGGCATATGCCAACCGGCATACCTGCCTGCATCAGGTTACTTCCGGTCGCACCATCTAACATAATAATTCGCTCTTCAAATAATCTGTGAAAAATCTTTCTATCCATAATCTTGTCTTATCCTATTTCTGCAATAAATTTGTATATCAGTGTCTGAAAATCTTCTGCAATCTTATTCGCAGTTTCCTGCACTTCCCTGTGGTTTAATTCTCCGTTGCTCATGCCTGCCGCCATATTCGTCACACATGATACGCCGACGATCTTCATACCGGCATGCCGTGCCGCCATCGCCTCACACGCGGTACTCATTCCAACCAGATCTGCACCAAACGTCCGATACATGCGTATCTCCGCCGGTGTCTCATAATTCGGTCCGGTTGTCTGCAGATAAATGCCATCTTCAAGTTCGATTCCCTGTTCCTTTGCAACCGCATCCAGGCGTTCCCCAAGCTCTGCATCGTATACATGGCTCATATCCGGGAACCGCGTACCAAGTGCTTCAATATTTGCTCCGATCAGTGGGGATGGCACAAACGATGTGATCTGATCCGTGATCCGCACCAGTGTTCCTGGCTTGTACGATGGGTTCATACCGCCTGCCGCATTCGTCAGGATCAAAGTTTCGACACCAAGCATCCGCATCACACGCACCGGCATCACAACCTCCTGCATCGAATACCCTTCGTAATAATGCACACGTCCCTTCATGATCAGCACTGGACAATCCCCAACTTTTCCAAGTAGGAAACATCCATCATGCCCTGCCACTGTCGATACCGGGAAATGTGGTATTTCACCATAGGGGATCTTCGCATCAATCGTCAGGCGGTCTGCAAAATCGCCAAGTCCCGAGCCGAGCACGAGCGCTATCTTTGGCGTGTATGGCAGACGTGCCTGCACATCGGAAGCTGCCGCCTGCAGCTCCTCATAAGTTATCTCTTTTTTCATTCCGTATCCTCCTGCAAATCAAACTATTTATTTACAAAAGTAACTTCATCTCTCCAATAGCACACGATCGGCATGCCTGCTTCGATATACTCATATAACTCGCCTGCTTTTGATGGGGGCAGATTCACGCAGCCATGCGAACCGTTGTATGTGTAGATTTCTCCGCCAAATTTGCCACGCCAGTTTGCATCGTGCAGACCGATACCGCCGTTAAACGGCATCCAGTATGTGACCGGTGTCTCGTAGTCCTCCCCGATCAGCGTCGCATGCATCTTCTTATAGGTAAGACCATACAGACCACCCGGCGTCTTGTGTCCCGGTGTCTGTCCGGATACACAGTCGCTGTCCCATTTCAATCTGCCATTTTGATAATAATATACATGCTGGTTTGTCAGATCAATCTCCACATAGGTCGAACCGATATCATTCTGCGCACACATTGCATAGCCACGGCGCCTACATGCCGGTTCCTTCGTGAAGCTTTTCTTCTTTGACAGAAGATCGTACAACTCCTCCGCCTCTGTCTCCGCATCGATCACCCAGCCATAATACCCGCCATGCACGAGAACCGTCTTCTTGTCATGTGTCGTAAATTCCCGGTCCGTATCTGCCGTCGTGAACTGCTCCTTGAACTTCTGGACATACGCTTCCACATTGCTTCTGCTGATCTGGATACTTCCGTCCGAGCTGACATATGCCATCTTCGTAAGCTCTTCCTTTGGAATGGTATATGTATACGAACCAAAATCATACACGGCTTCAATATTGACAAATGCATCTGCTTCTTCCTTTGTTTTAAGAATAGACTCCGAATCCGATAAGATGTGTGCCGGAATATAGCACTCTTCCGCTTCCACATCCAAAGTTGTATCGTAATTTTTCAGTGCATTTAACACTTTGTCATATAGCTTTGCCGTGTCAAGCTTCGTTCCGGTCTCCTCCGGAATCACCTTCGCCTCGCCATCCTCCAAAACAACCTTCGCATCCTTCGACTCTGTCATAGACGCCCGATCCAGTGCAGGGGATGTCTGCAGACAGGCTTCCAGCTTTTCCTTATCACAGTTTACCGTATAATCAATCTTATAATCATAGCTGTGAAAGGTGTTTACAAACCACACAAACGGTGAATGCTTCTTTAACAGTGCATCCACAGACTCCGTGAGTGCAGCATCGGAGTCCGCATCCCCCAGTACGAAAGTAAAATCGCTGTCCTTGAACTTGATATCCAGTGTATATTTCCGTGCATCCAAAAGCAGCATATCCTCCACAGACTGCACAGATTTCCCTGCGACATTTCTGCCGTTGATTGTCGTATTTGCCCCGAAACGGTGCATATGGAAGATCACACCTCCGATATATACCGCAAGTAATGCTGCAACAACCGCAATCGTCACCGTGCGGATGATCCGTTTCTTTCTGCGCTGCCGATACACCGAAGGATCAATAAATGGCTCCTGCACGTAGAGACTCACGGGCTTGTCGTCCGTTTCTTCCGGCTTCTTTCCGTCCTCTGGTTTCTCCGAATCCTCCGCTTTCTCCATCTCGTCTGATACTTCCGTCTCTTTGACTTCTTCTGTATTCGTTATTTCTTCCCTGTCCTTTTTTCCCCTGCTCATAGTTACGTCCTTTTTATTTAGTATACAGATCTGTGTTTCTGTATCGTTGATACGTTCGTATCATATCCCATAGACCGCATGATTGCAACCAAATGTGGAAATTTTACATCTTATTTACATCGATCACAACCATCTCCGGCGGGTTGTTGATCCGAATATGGATGGAATGCATGCCGCAGCCCGCAGTCACAACCATCTTCGTATAAGAATCCTCACTGCCATACACGCCATAATCATACTTCGGAAATGGATGTAACCGTGGAGAGATTACTCCGCCAAGCCCCGGTATCCGTATCATACCGCCATGATTATGCCCGGACACGATCAGATCTGGATGCAGTGTGCAATACGACCGGAAATAATCCGGATTGTGTGCAAGCAGCACATTGCAGCGATCGGGCTGCATCGTTCCAAGCATGCCGGTCAGCACATCTTCCCGGAGTGGTTTCTTGATGAGCCGCTTGTAATACGCCCGTGGAAGATCCAGTCCATACACACAGACATTCCAAGGATCTAAAAATTCATGTGCATTCACAAGCATATGCAGATGATGCACGCCTTCGAGATACTGGCTGTACTCCTGCCAGATACCATCAGTCTGCCGCACATCTTCGAGCAGCCCGCGCTCATGATTTCCATAAGAATAATAGACCGGCGCGATTTCGGTCATCTTCCGGATCGTATCCGCTGTGACCCGGTTATTCTTCCGTTCGCTCTTCCGGCAGACAATCATATCACCGGGAAGCAGAATCAGATCCGGCTGTTCTGCATCAATTGCCGAAAGCAGATCCGTGTTCTCCAGGCCATATACCTGATTATGCAGATCAGCAATCATCACAATGCGTAATGATTTCCGGACTTTCTGACTGATAAAATTGTAACGCACTATCTGAAAATTCATACTCATGGCTCTATTATACCCTATCTTCGGTTATTTCGCCATAAATATTCTTCCTGCAATCTCTGATAAGCTGTATTTCATATCAAGCTTCGGTACTGACTGCTCTGCATACAGGATCACCTCGCTGATACAGGTACCGTTGCAGGAATACTGCACAACACCGACCGCATCACCCTCGTGAATCGGTGCTTTCAGGTTCTCGTAAGCGATCACCTGCTTCTCGATCTGATCCGGATTCGCCGCCACAAGCGTAATCGTGTGCTGTTCCACCGGCTTCACCGTCACCGATTTGCAGGTACCATTCTGTACCGGGATCTGCAGATCCTCTGGAACGACTTCAGTATCCACATACGGACGACACTGTGCGAATCCATAATCAAGCAGCTTCATTGCCTCGCTGTTTCGGATTTCCTTTGTCTCCGCACCCATCACGACAGCGATCAAGGTCACGCCATCACGCGTTGCCGTTGCCGACATGCAGTATTTTGCCTGCGAAGTATATCCGGTTTTCAGTCCATTCGCCCCTGTGTAAAGATTCAGGAATTTGTTTGTATTTGCAAGGTCAAACCGCGACTCGCCCCGTCGGGTCTTATGTGTGATGGAATCCATCCAGATCGTCGAATATATAAGGATATCCGGATGATAAAGCAAAAGCTGTCTGGACATGATCGCGATATCCCGCGCCGAAGTCAGATGTGTTTCCACCTCCAGCCCGCACGCATTATCAAAATGTGTATGCTCCATGCCAAGCTCCTTCGCCCGCCCATTCATCTTCTGGACAAATGCCGCCTCCGAGCCTGCCAGATGCTCCGCCATTGCCACTGCCGCGTCGTTACCGGAAGCAACCTCGATGCATTTGATCATATCCTGCACTGTCTGTTCCTCGCCTGCCTCGAAGAAGCACTGCGAGCCACCCATTGACGCCGCATGCTCGGTTACGACAACCGTATCGTCCAGCGCGATATCGCCGCGTTCCAGTGCCTCGAAGATCAAAAGCAGTGTCATGACCTTCGTCACCGATGCCGGACGCAGCATCTCATCCGCATTCTTCTCGTAGAGTACCGTCCCACTCTCTAACTCCATCAAAAGCACCGATTTCGACTGAATTTGAAGTGCATCCTCCGTGTTCGCATATGCAACTGGACAAACTACACAAAGCATCATGATCAGTATTAGAATCGCACATATTATCTTTTTCTTCATTTTCTCTCCTTCCTGCATTTCTATCTCTTACAACCCAGATAGAATACACCGGAAATTGTAACAATATACAGTCGTAGATAATTCATATATTTTTATACAAATTCATGAAATATGCATATGTTTGTATCTTAGAAGTTCTTAATGTTCTGTACAAACACCAGCAATGTTTGAACACGATGTTCAAACAAACTGCCACTGAGCCATGGATGGCAAGCGGAGGGCGCATATGAACGGAGTTCATATTTAGGATGCGCCCGACAATCTGCCGCCGAGCAACGCGAGGGGGCAATACCAATCCGGTGGTTGCGTACTACTACATTATATTTATCAGAACATTGTAGAACTTCTTAGATACAATACATCGTATATTTCATGAATTCGTATAAAATATATGAATATCAAACTGTATATTTACAATTTCCGTCCGTCTCCAATTTGTACATTATACGAAACAACCTTGCAGAAAATGAATATAATAAGAAAAAGTGTGAAGGAGCATCTGTATGTGTGGCATTGCGGGCTACTTTAACCCAGACCAGAACTATGCGGAAAATCCCAAGCAAAACTTTCATACGCTTTCCCGTATGATCAATACGATGAACCACCGCGGGCCGGACACCTACGGTCATACCATCATAAATTCGTGCTGCCTTGCGCACACACGCCTGTCTATCATTGATCTCGAAAACGGCAGACAGCCCATGTCTTATACGAAGGATGGAAACACCTACTATATCGTATACAATGGCGAAATCTACAACTACAAAGAAGTAAAGAAAACATTGCTCCAGAAAAACTATACCTTTGAAACCAACTCCGATACCGAAGTCATCATCGCCGCGTTCTGTCATTACGGACCGGGCTTTGTCAAAGAATTAAACGGTATCTTCGCAATTGCCATCTACGACAGCATGCGAAATACACTCTACCTCTACCGTGACCGTTTCGGTGTCAAACCGCTTTATTATACGAAAACCGGAGATACGCTCGTGTTCGCATCGAGAATTGATACGCTGTTTGAATATCCGCGCGTCCGTCCATGCATCGACATGAACAGCTTCAACGAGATCTTCTCCCTCGGACCGGCAAAGACGTACGGCAAAGGTGTATTCTCCGGGATCAAAGAGATCAAGCCCGGCGAATATCTGACCTACTCGCCGCAGTATATGACTTCCCGGCTATACTACCGGATTGAGAGTCATCCACACACCGACAGCTACGAGGAAACGATAGAAAAAACCTCTTATTTGCTCGAAGACAGTATCCGTATGCAGATGGTGTCCGATGTTCCGATCTCCACCCTGCTCTCCGGCGGCGTGGACTCCTCGTATGTATCCGCTGTGTGCCATCATTTTCTGCCAAATGATACACCGCTTACCACGTACTCCTTCGACTACACCGACAATGCCGTTTATTTTCAGGCGAACAGCTTCCAGCCGAGTGAAGACCGTCCTTACGTTGATATTATGAAGGACTATCTGCATTCCGACCACATCTACCTGACATGTTCTTACACGCAGCTTGCTGATCTGCTTGAAGCGTCCGTCGACAGTCGGTGTCTGCCAACAATGGCGGATGTCGATTCGTCACTGTTGTATTTCTGTGGAGAAGTTGCGAAGCACCACAAGGTCACATTGACCGGCGAATGTGCCGACGAAATTTTCGGCGGCTATCCATGGTTCCACCGTGACGCCATGCTGCAATCGAACACCTTCCCGTGGACGATGGATATCTCCTTCCGCAAATCCCTGCTCCACCCGGAATTTGCCGCCAGCATGCAGATGGAAAAATATATCGCCAGAGCATACCGCGCGACACTCTCCGAGGTCAATATCCTGCCGGAGGAATCGCCGCTCGATACGAAGAAACGGCAGATTGCCTATCTGAATATCCGCTGGTTCATGCAGACACTGCTTGACCGCATGGATCGCACATCCATGCAGCACGGACTCGAAGCCAGAGTGCCATTCGCCGATTACCGTGTCGTCGACTATGTATTCAATATTCCTTGGTCGATCAAAGCCAAGGACGGTATTCCGAAGAGTCTGCTCCGTGCCTGTGCCGCCAAATACCTGCCGGACACGATCATGCACCGTCCAAAAAGCCCTTATCCGAAGACCTATCACCCGGAATACGAACGCGTGCTTGCAAACCGCCTGCGCGAAGTCGTCACCGACACCGCATCTCCGCTCCGGAGCTACCTGAACATCCCTGCGGTGCTAAAGTTCCTCGACGAGCCAAAAGAATACGGAAAGCCTTGGTTCGGTCAGCTCATGGCCGGGCCGCAGATGATCGCCTACCTGCTTCAGGTCGACTACTGGATGCGGAAATATATGTTATAGCTCATTGCATAAAAAATGCAGAGGTTGGAGCAATTTACTCCTCCCTCTGCGTTCTTTTCATGATTGCATCGCATCGTTCCTGTATCAGCTTCTCAAACCGCTCTTTTAGATGTTTCGGAAGCAACGACGCTTCGCACATTGCAACAAACCTCTCACGTTGCTCTATCACCGCATCCAGCATCTTCTCTGCGGACACTCTGGATATTCCACATACATCTGCATAAACCAAAAAGTCCTTTCTATGAAGATTCCGTTTCTTTCCATTCATCGCCAGTGCAAACTGTTCCTTATCCTCCGGCATGATTACATTCACCGGAAGCAGATCATACGCAGGTGACAAACTGTATGTGCCAGTGCCCTCTCCAGTTTCAAGCAACGAGAAATTCTTCAAATGCATATCCGAATTTCCAACCACAAAGCAAAAAACCAGTCTCATAAATAATTCCGCCATATCCAAGCCTTTTCGACAAGAGTACCGTTCTATTATTTTCGCACATCGCTCATAAGAACCTTTGTATTTGTCCTGTGTCAGACGCAGATCAAGCTGACAGAAGTCTTCCATCGCAAGCATCTTCATATATTCACCATCCGGCACCCGGTCAACGCGTCGCGTTATATATGCCAGATCTCCATCTCCCTTCATCAAGGCATGCGGAACCGTTGCAATCCCGATTGTATCTGCCATTGTCATAACCAGTTGTTCCGCCTCTGGCAATGCTTCGAACTGCTCCACCTGTGGTTTCAGGATATACCCCGTCGGATAATTCACAAGTGTGAGACGCGGCTTATTTTTTTCTGACAGCAAATGCAGCGATAATTTCTTTTGTACCCCCGGAACCGTAAAACCTTTTTGAATTGATTCCACCGCAATCGTCATCAACGTCTGTTCTTTGATATCTATTTCCGGTATCATATCCGTGCCAAAAAAATGCTTTATACATGATGCATGCCAACCCGATTTCGTTTCCTTCTTCAATGGTTTTCCACAGCATAGACAATTCATACACGTTCCTCCCTTATGCTGACATTTCCGATTGCATCCTTACAGGCAACCAGCAAAAGTCCAAACCGATCTTTAACATCAATCTTCCAATTCCTGCTTACAACGCCCAGCAGCCAGCCCTCTGGAATCAATCCATCAAAAAAAGGAAACATCGTTTTCGACTCATACACCTTGTCCGTCAAAGGCAATGTCAACGATACAGCACTTGCTTGCGCATCTTTCAGATATGTCTGATCGTAGGAAAATGAATATCCCTCGTCTGTTTCCAACAGTGTTCCCGCAAATACATTCCGCACATATACATATGCCGTTCGAAAAATCGTATCCATGCCTAATCAACCTGCCTTCCCGGAACTGCCTCCATCCCGAACATTCCAAGTGCGATGTTTACCTTGTCCATGCGCACTGTTTCTTTTCCCTGCTCCAGTTCACGTACAAAACGCAAGCCAAGCCCCGCCCGCATGGCAAATTGCTCCTGCGTCAGTCCCGCTGCTTTACGATTCTTTTTTATAAATTCTGCAATCTGATTCATACGATCACCACCTGTCATTTTTGTACATTTTACACCTTATCGGGTATAAATGCAATGTTTTATATATAAAATACACCCGATAAGGTATATTCTGTGTGTTTTTCTTCTGAATTATACCTTATCGGGTGTAAAAATGTTATTTCTTTATATACGCTTGTCTGTTCGTCGTCACGACACCGCCATAGTTATTCGCTGGTGCTTTACCGTCCTTCGGTACAAGCACGATCTGGATTCCTTCGAGTCGCTTTGCAAGTCCTGCTGTTCCGGCAGCTTCGCCATTCTTCGTCCAGCCAAGCCAGCCGTAAGACTGTGCATGGACACGGTAGTACACGTCGTAATGCTCTGCCATCTCGCCAGTTAGTGCGATACGGATTGCTTCGAGCCGTTTTGCCTGTCCAGAAGTTCCTGCCATCGCGCCGTCACGGAACCATGTGTCTGGATTGTTCTCATTGCCCTGCCAGCCATAGGTCTGTACATGCGTTGTGTAGACAATGCTTCCGCTGTATGGCTTGTTTGTTAATTTGATATTGATTCCTTCGAGCCGCTTCGCCTGTCCAGAAGTTCCACTCATCTGTCCGTTGTACTTCCAGCCCTGCCAGCCGTAGGTCTGTACATGTGTGGTATAGCGGATGCTCACATCCGGTGTTGGTGCTTCAAGTTTTGCAATCGTCTCTGTCGCAAGAACTGTCTTGCAGACCGTACATTCCTTGTGTCTGCTTCCCTCTGCATCAACGGTCGCTTCTTTATCGACGATCCACTTGGTCGATGAATGTGTGCATGCCTTCCGTGTCAGTGTGATTTCTACACTTTCTACCTCGTAGTTGCCTGCATCTTCGCCAACATAGTTTGCTGTGACTGTCACTGGCTTGTCGATCTCCAGCGCAGTATCCAACTTCGTATTCTCAAACTTCCAGCCTGTCGGAAGTGACACTGAACCAACTGTAGTCTTCGTATAATCTACATCCATAGATGCCTCTGGCATATTTGGAACCTTTGGCGCTTTCTGTACAGTTACACAAACCTGTGTTTCAACAGTCGCGTAATTCACACTGTCATCCGGTGTAAACACAACGATATAATTCGTGCTGTCACTGTCTGCAACGGTTGGTTTCGTATCTGCAAGCTTCCATGTAAAGATTCCAGCCACTTCAATTGCCTCATCCGCGCTGTACTGTACTTTTCCGCCTGTCAGTGCAACATCCTTCAAGGTCTCTCCATAAGTAAGCGTTTCTGCGGTCGGAATCTCTGTGATATATGGCGTTGCCTTTGTAACATTTACAGTGATCATTCTGTCTGGATAAATATAATTGGTCTTATCCATCAGATCTGACGGCTGGAATCGTACCTGATATTCCTGCTTATCCACCGTCAAAACGCTCTTGTCAATTACCCACCAGCTACCAGGCATTTCTGTACCATCTACATGAAGCACCTTTCCGCCGATCAAATCACTGTTCTCCAACTTGGTTCCCGGATGATACACACGATCCGTTACCGTTGGAAGCTCTGTTACTTCCGGCATTGCCTTCTCCACGCTGACGGATATCGTACCCTCTGCTGTACCATAAATTGAATCTTCTGGTGTAAATATCCATTCCTCACTATGGGTTCCATATTCTGGTACTTTATCTGGATTCTTCCATGTAAGTGTTCCTTTTACAACATTTCCTTCTTCATTTTCAAACACAACATCCTCAAATTTCAGAATGGAAAGGGTCTGTCCGTATGTAAGCGATGCGTTCTTCACCGAAACCGCATATCCATCTTTAACGCATACCGGAATTTTCTCAACTAATTCGATATCTATAATTATCGTATTATCCGTATAATTGGTTGTGGATACATCGATTGCAATTCTTCCGGCATCTTCAATATTGCCACTCTTGGTAACAAATGTCAGGAAATCATCGTCCGAAATGACTGGTTTTCCCTCATAACTAATAACTCCAGTGCACTTTGCATTGCCATATGTAATCGCTCCGCAATCCGCTGGCAGCAGCGCATCCAGATCGACCCGCAGCTTCTGACCTGTATAAACACTTGTCAAAAATACATCCTCTAAGTTCATAGATGCCTTGTCAATTGTCACATCCGTAGCTAATTCTACCGGATTGGTCGGATGGATCAGTTCGTAATTATCCGCTTCAGCTCCAACCAATTCCATTTCTGGCAGTGTAATCTCTGAATATGTACCGGCATTCTTGTCGGAAAGATCGCCATACAGATCGGTTGTATCAACTTCAACCTCATCGTTTTTTAATGCGCCGTCTAATAATACATTCGTGATCTGTACCTTTGTCGTACCATCATATGTTTTTTCAGCTGCTTCCGCATTCACAACCGAAAGCTTTGCTTTCTGTATCGTATAATCAATCGAAGCACTTGCCTCTTCCTCGCCTAATCGAACCGTCACAGTCGCTGTATAATCGCCAGCATAAACCGGCTTGTCATATGCGGAATCACCATCCCAAGCATACTCATAGCTTACTTTTACCGAATCAAACGCATCCTCCGGTGACTGTCTCACAGTTACTTCCTTTTCAGTTCCATCATAGGTAAGAGAATCTGGTACAGTCAATGTCACAGTTCCCCCGTGCTTGTCAGTCTGCTCTGTGCAGCCCTCTCTCTGACAGGCAACTGTCAGCGTTACGCTTGTACCATCCTCCGATTTTTTCTCAGACACCACATAATCATGTCCTAATGTCGTTGTCTTCTTTGCCTCATTTGAATAGGTATAGACAATCTTATTCTTATCCTCGACACAGCTATCATAGGATATGTTCTGGTAAACCTTTTTGCCATCAAGAACCGGATATGGCTCTCAGCCTTCTTCGGAAAGTGTCTGTCCCCAGACTGCATCCTTACACTTTTCCTGTAAGAGATAGGCAACCTTACCACTTGCAGACTGTTCCTTTGTCTTGCCAGCCATATCCTTGTTATCATCAATTTCTGTATCAGACAAATAATAACAATTCGTTACTATATTATTTCCTTGTAGGTACCCATAAATTTCTCCTCGCTCCCCACTTCCTGTTACATTCCCTACATTGTAACCATTCGTAATGGATGCATCATCCATGCATCCACATATTCCACCAACCCAATAGCCACCTGATGACATATTGACATTTCCTTGATTATAACAATCTACAATACTGCCGCCATTATCTCCTGTTATACCACCTACAGACTGATCCGCTTTGACATTTCCATAATTCCCACTCTTTGTAACTGTTGAATGGTTCTCAGCACATATACCGCCAGCTACAGTTACACCACCTTCTGTGGCAGCTATAAGCTCCCCATAATTATAGCATTCTGTAATATTGCCATAACGTTCATTTCTTCCGCATATTCCTCCGATGTAGGAATTACCAGTTATTAATCCATCAAAAGAACAGCCTTGGATCTTCCCGTTATTTAGACCAGTAATTCCTCCTAACATATTACAAGCATCACTTGTAATATAACTATCCTTCACAGAGAAATCTCTCACTATAGATTTAAGATCTATATACACAAAAAATCCACATTCACTACCTTTTCTATATGGACTATCGCAATATATACCACTGATACTATGATTTTGCCCATCAAATATTCCGTTATATCCATATTGAGTACCATCTATTATTAGATTGTCTGCTATCGGTGTCCAGTTTCGGAATTCACTTGGATCATCTGCAAGTTTTCCACCTACCAAAACATTTTCATTGACTGTGATATCATTTGTCAGGACTGCATTTGCGGACGTATTCTGATCTACGCATGGAAGTGTACCATTTACAAGCCCCGCAAACCAGTAAAGCTGACCGGCATTGCTGATTTCGTATACATTATCCTTACTGTTATCTCCGTTGATATCATACTGGTCTGTCGTAAGCACTGCCGGCTGGTAAGCATCACATTCTGTACAAAAGCCCTGTTCATTATAGTGATGAGATTCTGGTTCAGTTTCTGCTATATATGCAACCGGGCAATCCTTACAAACACTCTTTTTCACATGTGTATCTGCGTCCTTCCATTCGCAGGTAACGCCACCATCGGTGTTATGCTCATGTACATCATAATCATCGAAACCATCCTCATTCACTCTATAATTTACATAAATATTTGCACCTTCATTTACAGTAAGCTTATCCAGATTCGTAATGCTTGCACCTTCCGCAAACCAAATAGTGTAATTACTTGGAATCGTCAGATTCTGGCATAAGGTCGCCGCTCCATAGATTCTCATAATATTGTTGCTATTATCTACCTCAATGGAATTCGTATATTTTTTTGTTGCCTCATCACCATATATCGTCTCAGCTGATATAAATTCGCTATCTGAGCAATCAAACAATTCTTCTATACCTAAATATTCTGTTGCTTTTATCAGACATCCTGAGCAACTAAACGTTTTTACACTTATATTATTAGAACTTAAATTTACATCTTTTAATTTTATAATATTTGCTACAGTATATTCTGAAACATTTACCTCAATATTCTCTACAGTAAAAAAAACTATGTGCGTAAATGAATTACCATTCAATTTATCCTTTTTAGTACCAGTAATATAAAGGCTATTCTTTTTTGCATCAATGGTACTTATAGTATTTTCGCCATTGATTTGCAAATTCAAAGTTCCACCATCATATCCAATATATTTTAAATTTGCATTCGTCAGGGTAAGGGCATTTGTATCCGCATCATAGCTCCATCCAGTCCCCTCCGTCTTCTTTACTGTTCCATCATTTATAACCCAGTCACCCTCTATTTCAAGATCTACAAGTCTGTTCACTTCTTCCTCTGCCTGCACGGTGAGACTGCCCCAGCCTGTCCCCTGTATCACAGACAGCACCATAAAGCACGCCAGCAGCCATGCCAGTATCCTTGATCTTCGTTTTTTCATTCCCTCTCTTTTTCGCATATGATCCCTCTCTTTCTTATCTCTGTTAAATATAATCATCATTTCTGCATGATGATCGAATGCAATGCATAAATGCATGCATATTCCTTGTCTCCATAACAAAAAAACATGCTACTCTGATAGTAACATGCTTTTTTGTAACATATTTTACTTGTTGTGACAACCCTTCTGGGACGAAATGCATTTTTCTTTGACGAACGGTTCAAAATCGACCATTTTTTTATAATAATACCGGCTGGATCTGCTCCTTTGCCAGTGCATATTCTACCGTCTCTGCAATCTTTGTCATATCCGCCACACAGGAATTCGGTTTCTTCTCCGCGTCGTCCTGTCCAAACGGAACGAAATAGATATGCTTCATCACCATGAGCTTTCCGATGTTCTGCAGATTGATGCCAAGCGCATCGTTCGTGGAAATAGCAATGATCACGGGACGCCCGTTCCGAAAGTGCGACTTCGCCGCCATCAAAACCGGAGTATCCGTGATTCCATTTGCAAGCTTTGCTGCTGTGTTTCCCGTGCAGGGTGCGATCACAAGGGCATCGAACAGCTTCTTCGGTCCGACCGGTTCTGCGCCCTGTATCGTGTGAATCGCGCTTTTTCCTGTGATTGTCTCGATCTCTTTCACAAAGGACTTCGCCTCTGCAAACCGCGTATCCAGTTCATAGGCATGCTGTGAAAAAATCGGCGTGATACTCGCCGCCTCATCCCGTAGAAGCTCTATCTGTTTTTTTATCTTTTCGAACGTACAAAATGATCCGGTAATCGCAAATCCCAGATGACAGTCTGACCGCATACCTTATGGCTCCTTTTTGTTAGTCCGAAGGAGTCTCCGTGGCGAGCGCATGCTCGTAGATGCCGGAAGCAATCACGCGTCCTGCTTCCTTTGGATACAGCTTTCCGGGGATACCCGGATAGATATCTGCCCGGATGCCGCGCGCCTTACAATACGCAAAATCCGTACCACCCGGACTTGACGCAATATCATAGATGAGAATTGACGGGGAAAACCATTGCAGATGCCCGGCGTCGAGTACCATCGCTGGTATCGTGTTGAACACATAGCTGTATTTGTCATAGGCGTATCGATCCCACTGCGAAAGATTCAGGTATCCACATGCATGCTGCTCGATCTCGGCTTTCAGTTCCCTCCGTCTGACTGCAACATCCACATGTGCTCCGGCTTTTAAGAGCGCATCCGCGATTGCTTTTCCGCAATGCCCATATCCAAGTACAAGGCAGTGACTTTCCAAGAGCACGGCATCTCTTCCGGCGATCGACAGGATTCCCTGTGCGGTAAGCTGTGCATTCTCCGTCACCAGCTTTTCTAACTGCAGATATGGCTTACAGGTGATGCCGTTTTCCTGCAGTTTCTGCAGGCATGCCGCCGACAGCAGTCCGTGATATACGATCTGATCGTCCGTCACGTACGCACATAACGCGTCCTCCTCTGCCTCCGAAAGCTTGGGTGCGGTGATCACACATGCATCCGCAACCGGTTCTTCCGGGTTCTCATATACATCATATCCAAGATGATAAAAATATCCGGCGACACTCTCCATGCGTGGATCGTGTCCAAAAACAATGATATCTCGCATACTCTGCCACATCCTCCTTACGATACTCTATTATATGCATGCCTATCAGGAAAGGTCTCTTGCTTCTCAATAAAAAAATGCATCGAATACGGTTCCAATATAATAAGAAAAATCCTTTTTGTCTACAGTTTCTGCCGCATACACCGGATATCCGGCAAGCCGGGTGTCCCCGATAGATATCAGCAGAGAGCCGATCGTGTCTCCCCGTGCAACCGGTGCGGTCAGTCCGCTTTCCGGGATGAACCGCTGCTGTACCGTTTCCGTGTCAGAAAGCAGAACGGTAAACTTCCCCTCACATGTACCGGCAACGGCCGCTTCCAGGCCATCTGCGACCGGAACTGCCGGAACCTGCGTCCCGGTAAGCCCGATCTCCCGGTATTCATAATTTGCATCTCCATATGCAAGCAAGGCCTTTGTATCCGCCCATTTGTAATGCTTGTTGTGCGGCCAGCCACATGCAAGCAGCGCCACAATAAAATGTTTTCCATGCACGGTCACGGCACATACATAGCAATACCCGGCATTTCCGGTGAATCCGGTCTTCCCTGCGAGCACGCCATCCATCTGATTAAGCAGGGCATTCTTATTATAGACGGTAAACTGCCGTGTTCCGTCACAGCTTGTAAATGTGTACTGCCGTGTCTGGCAGATCTCCTGAAACTTCTCCTTTTCTTCGGAGACGAATACACAGTACCGCATCAGCTTTGCCAGATCTTCCGCCGTTGTACTGTGCACACCGGCTGCATCCTCGGCATCCAGTCCGTTCGGCGTGATAAAATATGTCGAGGTCAGTCCGATTTCTGCCGCTTTCTGATTCATCATCGCAGCAAATCCCTGCACGCTGCCGCCGACACGCTCTGCGACCGCACAGGCACTGTCATTGTGGCTCTCCAGCATCATCGAATATAAAAGATCCGAAAGCCGGTAGTCCTCCCCGGCGTGCAGTCCAAGCTTTACATCCGGCATTTTCGCCGCGTAGCTGCTCACAGTCACGATATCGTCCGGTGTCCCATATTCCAGTGCCAGAATCAACGTCATAATCTTCGTCGTACTCGCCATCGGCAGCACCTCGTCTGATGCCTTTCCATATAATACCCGCCCGGTATCTCCATCCATCAACACTGCCGCCTTCGCGTACAGCTTTGGCTCCTCCGCCGCACAGGACGGAACCGGGCATGCACAGATCATAACGATCATAACCATTAGATATACAATATAATTCTTCATGCTGTTCCTTTCTTATCTCGTTTCGCAGACATCTACTCCATTATATGGATAATTGTGACGAGTTAGACTTTCTAATTGAAATCGCTTCCGAAATCCTGTAAAATAAGTAGAAGAATTTTCAACGAAGGATGACGCGTATGGCAACACTTTTTACATCGGAATTAGAGGAAGGTATGGTCACACTGACCGACACCTATTCCAACAGCGGCAGGCTGATCGTACCAAAGGATACGGTGCTTACGAAGAGCATCATCCAGATGCTTTCTGTCAATGATGTTGTGTTTATTGACGTCTCCGATCTGGAAGAACCGGTCGGAAAGGAACCGGAAAACGACTTGTCCCTTGCCTTAGATGAAGAAAAAATCAAAGAAAAACCACAATACAAAAAGTTTGTCCACCGATACGAGAAAAGTATCTCCGAGATGGGAAGTCATTTAAATGATATTGTCTACAAGAATGCCCCGATCGACGTCGATATGATGATTCAAAATACAATGACTACCATGAAAGCATTAAATGATTCGCCGCTCAGCATTTTCACGATGCTTTCAACCATGAAAAATTATGATGATTCTACATTTAACCATTCGTTGAATGTAGCTCTTATCTGCAATATTTTTGCTGACTGGCTGGGGCTGTCCGAGGAGGACAAGAAGCTTATCACTGCCTGTGGACTATTTCACGATATCGGCAAGCTGCTGATTCCGGATGCAATCCTGAAAAAGCCGGGCAAGCTCACGAAGGATGAGTTTGACATCATCAAAACCCATCCGGTCAAGGGATATCAGTTATTGCAGAAGAACAAGCTCGATCCGCATATCCAATATGCCGCCCTGATGCATCACGAAAAATGCGACGGCTCCGGCTACCCGATCGGATTAAAAGGCAATCAGATCGACTGGTGTGCACAGATCGTCACGATTGCGGATATCTACGAGGCTATGACGGCAAAACGTGTCTACCGCGGACCAATCAGTCCATTTAAGGTCATCAACATGTTTGAGGAAGATGGGCTGAAAAAATACAATCCAAAATACCTGCTTACTTTCTTAGAGCACGTGGTAAACAGCTACATGAATTGTAAAGTCCGTTTAAGCAACGGTGAAGAAGGTGACATCGTCTTTATCAATAAAGTCCGTCTCTCCAAACCGATGGTAAAAACAAAGAATCATTTTATCGACCTATCGAAGCAGCCTGACATCAACATCGACAGTATATTATAAATGGGTATCTGCAAGCAGATACCCATTTTTCTATCATTCTTTACTTTATACTTCTACCTTGATATTTACTTCGTCCATTGCCTCCTGACGGAATCGTTCGATCTTGTCCGGTGTGATAGATGGAAGCTCGTCCATCGAAGAAACACCAAAACATCTTAAGAAATCCTCGGTTGTACCAAACAGGATTGGTCGACCGACCGCATCCAGTCTTCCTACTTCTGTAATCAGATTGTATTCCACCAGACGATTGATCGCATGCACGCATGATACACCACGGATTGCTTCGATCTCCTGTCTTGTGACGGGCTGTTTGTATGCCACGATGGAAAGTGTCTCCATCAGGGAATCCGTCAGACTATGTTTCTTGGGGATATTCACCAGACTGGATAAAATATCATAATATTCATTTTTCGTACAAAGCTGGTATGCATTCTCCAGCTTCACAATCTTAATGCCGCGATCCTCGTCCTCGTAACGCACCATCATATCGTCCAGAATCTTCTGTACCGTCTTTCCGTCTATCTGCAGCACATCTGCCAGATCCTTCAGCTCAACTGCATCGCCCATGGAAAAAAGGATTGCCTCAATGGCAGCCTCTGTCTTTTTTACGCTTTCTTCCATCTATGTATCTTCCTCTCACTTTCCATCTCTTTGTCTCTATGCTTCCAGCGAATCAATGATGATATCTCCAAACAGCTCATCCTGCCGGATCGTGATATCGCCGACCTTCATCAGCTCTAAGATTGCCATAAAGGTTACGATGATATTGATCTTCGTCGCCTGTATCTCCAGCAGTGTCTTGAAGTTGATGCCCTTCAGCCCACGGATGCTCGACCGGATATCCTCCATCTTATCCTCGATCCGCACTTCGTCCTTCTCGATCGTTCCGAATTTACTACGCACCGGATCGACACGGTCGACGGTCCGCATCATCACCTGGGTAAATATCTCATTTAACTTCGCAAGCGTCACATCTCCGACCACCTCTGCCGGATCAATCTCCTCTTTGTATTCAAGAACTTCCTTCGGAATCGTCGCCGGCTTATAGTAGTTCCTTCCGGCATCGAGGTTCATATCCTTCAGCTCGAGCGATGCGTATTTGTACATCTTGTATTCCAACAGACGACGCACAAGCTCGGCACGCGGATCCTCCTCTTCTTCCTCTTCCTTCTCCTCGCGTGGCAGTAACATCTTCGCCTTAATCGAAATCAATGTCGCTGCCATCACGAGAAATTCACTCATCACGTCCAGATTTTCCTCCTGCATACGATTCAGGTAATCCAGATACTGCTCGGTAATCTCGACGATTGGAATATCAAATATATTAAATTTGTTCTTATCGATCAGATGCAGCAGCAGGTCAAGCGGACCTTCAAACTGATTGATC
>DJEI01000072.1:3923-45143 GCA_002431865.1 Lachnospiraceae bacterium UBA5902 | reverse complement strand
AATTTTTCGTCCATACCCGGCTATTCTATCATCTTTTAGATAATAATGCAAACCATTCCACCGTTCGAATCATTGACGATCTTCTCCATCGTATCCTGTAATTTCTGCTGGCTTTCATGGGTGATCTTGTTGACCTTCGCCGAAAGTCCATCCTCCACAAGCTGGCGCACCGTCTTACCAAATATATTCACATCCCAGATATCGTCCTGCTTTTCCCCATCCTGATGGATATATGCGATCAGATCTTTCGCCTGTTCCTCGGAGCCGACGATCGGTGCGATCTCGGTCGTGATATTCGCCTTGATCAGATGGATGGACGGTGCCTGCGCCGTCAATTTCACGCCAAACTTGTTCCCGGACTTGATAATCTCCGGTTCGCCGAGCCGGATATCGCCTGCATCCGGTGTCACGGAACCATAGCCGGTCTTAAACGACTGCATCAGCGCAGTACTTACCTTCGCACACTGGGACTTTGTTGCGGCAAGCGACTTGACTGCTTTCATGAAATCGTATTCGTTCCGGATCGGTTCACCCATGATCTCAGAGAGCATTGCATAGTAATATTCCGGTTTTAATACAAGACGGATCTCGACAGAGCCATCTGCCAGGTTGAGTGCCTGCATCTCGATAGACTGCAGATATTCATCCTCGACAAACGCATAGTTCGTCGCATCCTTCATCAGATACATCTGACTGAAGATCTGGTTTGTCTTCTCCACGATCTTCTGTTTGATCGCATCCTTCATATCGAGTGCTTCCACCCATTTTGGGATATCAAACTTCACACAGGTCACCGGGAAATCCAGCAGCAGCGCTTCAAAGATATGTACGACATCGGCTTTCCGCAGCTGGTCACAGTTGATTGGCAATACCCCGACACCATACTCCGCTTCCATCTGCTGTGCAAGCTCCAGTGTCTCCGGGCTGGCTGGTTTTCTCGTATTTAAGATCACGATAAATGGCTTGCCAAGTGTCTTTAACTCCCGAATCGTCTGTGTCTCCGGCTGTATGTACGCACTCCGGTCAAGCTCCGAGATTGTATCATCGCAGGTGACAACGATGCCGACGGTCGAATGGTCGTAGATGACCTTCTTCGTTCCAATCTCTGCCGCCTTTGTAAACGGGATATCATAGTCAAACCATGGTGTCTTCACAAGCCGTTCCTTGCCGTCCTCCTCGTGTCCCTCTGCGCCCTGCACCATGTAGCCGACACAGTCAATCATACGGCATTTGAAATGTACCCCATCCTCGAACAGTACTTCAACGGCTTCCTTAGGAATAAACTTTGGTTCTGTCGTCATCACGGTTTTTCCGGCAGCCGACTGTGGCAGCTCATCCATGGCACGCTTCCGATTATTCTCATCCGCGATCGCAGGAAGCACCATCAACTCCATAAACCGCTTGATAAATGTCGATTTTCCTGTCCGCACCGGACCGACCACACCGATATAAATCTCGCCATTGGTTCGTGTTTCTATATCCTTGTAAATGTTCATCCAAGCACCAGCCTCCTATATTCCTACCTGACTATGTTCAATAACTCAATATAATATATGTCCGGTTACATGATTTATTCCAAAAAAATAGAAGCCGTCCTCTGACAGCTTCTATCTCTCATTTTAATTTTTATGCAGGCTTCTATGCCTGCTCGTCGTCCCATGCAAGTCTGGTCGATTCGGATGTGCGGTTTCTCGTGAGCAGCATCTTCATCCCCTCTTCTGCGTTTAAATCCTCGAACAACAACCGATTGACAACCGATACGATCGGCATCTCCACACCGTATTTCTGGCTGAGCTTATAAGCGGCCCTTGCAGAATACACGCCCTCGACAACCATCTGTACTTCATCCATTGCCTCTTTATAGGTCTTACCCTGTCCCATCAGGAATCCTGCCTTCCGGTTCCGGCTATGCTTGGATTCACAGGTTACGATCAGATCACCGATACCTGAAAGTCCTGCAAATGTCTCAAGCTCACCGCCCATTGCTGTACCGAGACGGATGATCTCTGCGATACCTCGTGTGATGATTGCAGCCTTCGCATTGTCCCCACAGCCAAGTCCATCGCCAACACCTGCCGCAAGTGCAATCACGTTTTTAAGTGCGCCGCCAAGCTCAATGCCGATCACATCCGGGCTTGCATATACACGGAAGTAATCGTTCATAAATGCATCCTGAATCATAAGCGCTGTCTTCTTATCCTTCGCACCGGCAACCACAGTCGTCGGCATACGCTTTCCGACTTCCTCTGCATGGCTTGGCCCGGATAAGACGCCTACCTTGCACTGTGGAATCTCTTCATGTATAACCTCTGTCAGTGTCTTCAGTGATTCATCCTCGATTCCCTTCGATACATTCACGATCGTCTGTGCCTCTGTTATGTAAGGTGCCACCCGCTTCGCCGTACTTCTGATAAATGGGGATGGAACTACCATCACAAGAAGCTCTGCATCCTTGCACACCTCCTGCTCGTCTGTCGTAAAACGTACCGAATCCGGCAGTTTCACGCCCGGCAGCTTCGTCAGATGCTCCCGCTTCGTGTCTAACATCTCAATTTCTTTTGCATCCACGGACCAGACCGTAATGTCATGTCCATTGTCTGATAACAGTACCGTCAAGGCTGTACCCCAGCTTCCGGCACCCAATATACCAATCTTCATACGTTAACCCCCTTTATGAAACTGCTTTTTTCGCGCCCAGTTTATTTTCCTCATGATGCAGCAGACGCACGATATTCGCATGATGCCGGATGATTGCCATTCCACAGATCACCGCTACCACGATCACACTTTCCACCATCGCATGATACGATGCTGCATTTGCCAGATCAAAGCTGTATTTTCCATGAAATGCAAAGATTGCATACTCAATGCAGAACATCGTCACAATGGTAATAGAACCAAGAGAGACATATCTGGTGATTGCCACTATCACAACAAACGCGATCAGACAACTGACGATGATCACAGGATCTAAGAATCCGACGATAATACCCGCCGTTGTTGCGATACCCTTTCCGCCCTTGAAATGCAGATAACAAGGAAAGTTATGTCCAAGCACTGTGCCAAGTCCTGCATAGGCAAGGTACAGATACACCTCGTTTGGATACAGATGTCCGATCACGACATGCACAATCGCACTGATGATAATTGCCTTGAACAGATCGCCGATAAATACGATCAATCCGGCTTTCTTTCCGAGTACCCGGAGAGCATTCGTCGTTCCGGCGTTGCCACTTCCATGCTCTCTAATATCAATGCCTTTCATTCTTCCATAAATATACGATGTCTGAAGCAGTCCAAATGCATAGCCTGCCACCAAACAGATCACTCTCGCTAGTATCATGATTATTTTTCTTTCCTCTCCCGTATAATAAACTTGAGCGGCGTTCCCTTAAATCCAAACGCCTCCCGTATTTTATTTTCGATGTATCTCGTATAAGAAAAATGCATCAGTTCTTTATCATTGACAAAGATGACAAACGTCGGTGGCTTCACAGAGACCTGTGTGATATAGTAAAGTCTCAGGCGTTTACCCTTATCGGAAGGTGGCTGATTCAGGGCAACTGCCTCAGCCATGATCTCGTTCAAAACACCGGTTGCCACACGAAGTGAATGGTTCTCGATGACCATATTGATTGTCTCAAAAAGCTTCGGCAGACGCTGTCCGGTCTCCGCAGAGATAAAGAGCAGCTCTGCGTATGGCATATACGAAAGCTTCTCACGCACCTCCTCGGTGAACTTCTTCATTGTCTTGTCGTTCTTCTCGATCGCATCCCATTTATTCACGGCAATGATCATACCCTTGCCACGCTCATGGGCGATACCTGCAATCTTCGTATCCTGATCGGTAATTCCTTCTGTCGCATCAATGACAAGCACTGCCACATTGCATCGCTCGACCGCAGCTACCGTACGGATGATACTATACCGCTCGATTTCTTCCTTGATCTTATTCTTCCGGCGCAGTCCTGCCGTATCAATAAACACATACTCGGTGCCATTGCGCTTGATTGTTGTATCAATCGCGTCACGCGTCGTACCTGCAATGTTTGATACGATCACACGATCCTCGCCGAGCAGCTTGTTGATGATAGATGATTTACCAACGTTTGGCTTTCCGATGATTGCAATACGTGGACGCTCATCCTCTTCTTCCTTGAGCGCATTCTCGCCGAAATGCTTGACAACCTCGTCGAGCATATCGCCAAGTCCAAGCTGGGATGCCGCTGAGATTGGCTGTGGATCGCCCAGTCCCAGATTGTAAAATTCGTATACATCCGGCATAAACTTCTCAAAGCTGTCCACTTTATTGACAACCAACACAATTGGTTTTTTTGAACGGCGCAGCATATCTGCGACCTTTCCGTCCGCATCGACAAGTCCCTGACGGACATCTGTCACAAACAGAATCACATCTGCGGTTTCAATTGCGATCTCCGCCTGCTCCCGCATACTCTTCAATATAATATCGTTGGATTCCGGCTCGATACCGCCCGTATCCACAATCGTAAAATTATAATTTAACCATGTCACATCTGCATAGATTCGATCTCTCGTAACGCCCGGCGTATCCTGTACGATCGAGATACGATCGCCCGCCAGCGTGTTAAACAATGTAGATTTACCGACATTTGGTCTGCCGACAATGGCAACAACCGGTCTACTCATGTTTGTTCTCCATTTCTATTATTTCTTTAAATAATCCCACACCGCTTGATTGTACAATAATCACCGGAACTTGTAAAGCGTTTTGCAATTCGCCGACCGTCATATCGTCCAGGAAGATCGGCTCATCTGCCTTCACGATCTGGCTTGGCAGGAACAATGCTTCGCCGAGCTCCTTACCCTCTAACTGCCGCACGATATCCTGTCCGGTCAGAAGTCCGGTCACAGTGATCTTCTCTCCGAAGAAATCATTCCGGATCGGGAACACCTGCAGATCAAGCCCAGGCGCCGCCTGCTTGTATATTTCTGCCACCTGACAGACATAGTCATAGGCGATCAGTCCGGTTATCGTCGAAACCTTCCGTTTCCCATTCCAAGGGATTCCGTCATGGTCTTCGAGGTAGATATCCACGGCATCCTGTGCCTCTGTTAAAAACAGCCGTGTCATGCCGACACCGTTTTCTAACTGGATATAGCCGTCGTAGCGTTCTTCTCCCGGCATATCATAACCTGCCGTGATATACCACTCATCACTCGCATGTACAAAATGCTGCCCGAACTTCTCCATCGCCCGTTGCTGGAACCCTTCAATGATTGAGATGACCTCCCTCGCATCCTCTTTCGTGAAGCTCTCCAGCTTGCAGAGTCCATCCCGGTACTTGGACAGCCCGACCGGAACGATCGACAGACTCTCGATTGTCGGTGCATAGGCAAGCAGATCCCCGATTGTCCGGCGTAGCTCATCGCCATCATTTAAACCCTTGCAGAGTACCACCTGCGCATTCATCGGAATATCTGCATCATATAACATCTGAATATAATCCATGACCTTCCCGGCGAACCGGTTGTGCAGCATCTGACAGCGAAGCTCCGGGTTCGTCGTATGCACGGAGATATTGATTGGAGCCAGCTTATAATCAATGATTCGCTGGATATCCTTCTCCTTCATGTTCGTGAGCGTCACGTAATTACCCTGTAAGAAGGACAGCCGCGTATCGTCATCCTTGAAATAGATTGTCTCACGCATGCCCGGTGGATTCTGGTCGATAAAGCAGAACACGCACTTGTTAAAGCAGCTCCGGTATTCATCCATCAGCGACTCACCGAACTCCATGCCGAGATCTTCATCGTAATCCTTCTCGACCTCGAGCAGCCATTCCTCACCGTCTGCCTTCTCGATCAGCACTTCGAGGTATTCGTCATTCATGATGAAGTCATAATCAAATATATCTTCAATTTCTTTGTCATTGATAGCAAGCAGAAAGTCGCCTTCTTCGATTCCGAGTTCCTCTGCGATACTGCCCTCATCAACCTTCGTTATTTTATGTCGTTTCATGTCTGTGTCCTAAAGTTTGTGTATCTCTGTTATTCTTTCCTATGCCTGCTCCCGCAGCATGATCACGCCTCCCAGATTGCCACGTTTGCCACCGGATGCCCGATGGGAGAATAACAGCTCTGGATTACAACAGGTACAGATGTCCGGCATTGCAATATGCTCCGGCTTCACACCCGCATCCGTAAAATTATAATAGCACGCCCGATGTAAATCAAGCTGATATTTGCCATTTCCCTTATCTTCTAATAGTATCTTCCGTTGTTTCTCTGTATATACGCCGCACGCATCTGCTACATCTTTACTTACCTCATAACAGGCTTTGCAGATCGATGGTCCGATCGCACAGATGATATCCTCCGGCCTAGAGCCATAGAGTGCCTGCATCTTCTGCACGACAATCATGCCGATACGTCCAACCGTGCCACGCCAGCCGGAATGTGCCGTCGCGATCACGCGCTGCACCGGATCGTACAGGAAAAGCGGCACGCAGTCTGCATAAAATGTCATAAGCGGAACTCCAGCCTCCTGCGTAATGAGTCCATCAATCTCCGCGAAATCACGTTCCCGCACGATACCCTTTCCGCAGTCGTCCTTCGTCACGATCCGCAGGTTCGTCTTATGCACCTGATCGGAGAACACAAGCTTCGTGTGATCGTACCCACACGCCTGCGCAAACCGTCTGTGATTCTCCATCACTGACGCTTCCTCATCGCCGCGGGTAAAGCTTAAGTTCATACTTCCAAGATATCCCTTGCTCACACCACCAAGCCGTGTTGAAAATCCGACCACAACCTCCGGGTATGCATCAAATATTTTATACCGAAGCACCGGAACCGGCACGGACACGCCATCCACCTTTGCATTCTCAAAATACGTGGTGCGCTCCCGTAGGAAATGCAGATTCTCCTCTGCCCGCGTCACAAGTGTCTTCGGATTTACTTTCAGATCAAACTGTACTGGTTTCATTTATCTGTTCCTGTCTCTTCCTGTTACATTCTATCTTTTTCTATCATTCCTAAACTTACCTTGTTATCACAAAATCAAACGCATTCTCGATATGCGTGACCGCGTCCCCATTGATGCCGATCACATCAAAGCGGATTGGTGTATTATCAATACTTATCTTCTTCTGATTCAGGTAAAATAGCGCGGTCTTCGAGATCTGCCATATCTTCGCTCCGGTGACCGCCTCTAACGCATCTCCGCTTCTGCCATCTGCCCGGTATTTAACCTCGACGAACACGATACATGTGCCATCCCGCGCAATCAGGTCAATCTCGCCCTGCCGTATCCGGTAGTTCTTCTCGATGATAAAATACCCTTTCTTTCTCAGGTATTCCGCAGCAAGGTTCTCCTTCTCCGTACCGACCTGTCTTTTGTTATACGATCGTTTCTCCATAGTTATCCGCCCCGTTCATTTATTTTTCAAGTTTCACGCGCAGCTTATCCATACCGCTCAGCTATTTTCCAAGCTTCGCACGCAGCTTATCCATCCGGTCGACATAGACTAAGATCTCCGCAACGACGCCATACAGCTCCGGCGGGATACATTCCCCGATATCCAGGTTCAACAGGGTATTCGTAAGGTCAGTGTCCTTGTAGAGCGGAACGTCACTTTTCTTCGCCGTGTCAATGATACGCTCCGCGATCACGCCCTTTCCGGATGCAACGACCTGTGGTGCCTCATTTCCCGGCTCATAGACTAAAGCAACCGCCTTTTTTTTCTCTTCTTTTTTCTTTGTATCCACATTGAAATTCTGTGCCATCTATTTTACCCTCTGCATCATCCAGTCCATGTCACACACGTTTCTTCTACTGATTCCTGCGCTTTGTACATTTCATTTGACAGTTACATCCGAACATCGAACGAATACCGCTTCACGCTCTTCTCGATGTCGTCACCGAACATCTCTTTTACCACGGCATTTTTCTCTGTCTCCGGGTGCAGCGTCGGATCCCGCATAATTACCTCATTTGTAAGCGAATACCCATTCTCCGCGATCGCCTGTTCCAGCTGTGTCATATGCGCGTCAATGATCTTCGCGCTTTCCTCGTCCTCGACATAGAACTTCGTATGTACCATCGTACCACGCAGGGACACATGGACATCCGTCGGTCCAAGATATTTCATATCCAGATGCAGCAGAGCACTGACGTCTTCCTTCTTCTCCTGCATCCGCTTCTTATTCATATAGACGAACAGATCTGCATTTCCATCTCTGCCCTCCATCCGCACCGGAATCTGTGCATACGGGAAGAGATTACTCAGGTTCTGCAGGAAATCAATCCGCTCCTGCATGCCCTTCGCCGACTCGGACAGATGCTCTCCGGACGAGCTTGCATGTCCGCTCATCTGCTGCATCAGACGATCCATCTTCTCATAAATGCCCTTGTACAGATCGGAAACCTCCTGTGGTTTCTGCATCTTCTCCGGGTTCAGCGTGAACTTCTCCTTCACGGCAGCCTCCAACAGTTCCTTCATGCTATCCGACTTGAAAAATTCCTTCATTATATCGGCATCAATCATCGTTTTATCGGCGGCACCTGTGACAAGTGCCTGCAGATGGTTCGCCAGCTGCATCATCGTATTGGACTGTTCGAACACCGTCTGTATCGTCTGCGCATCCAGATGCATATCCTGTAACTGCTTCGTAAGCTCTGTGATCTGTTCTTCGGTCATGCCAAACCTCTCCGCATAAGCTGACAGCTGCTCCGCGGATAATACAGGTAGCTTGCCCGTCATATCTGTGGCTTGCAGCTGGTCACCTGCACTTACCCGCCCCTGCGCAAACAGCGCATCGCCTGTGGTCTGCTCTAACTCCTGCAGCATCGCGTCTGCATCGAGTACCGGAAGATCCTGTGCATCGGACAGCACCTGCATCATCTCCCGCATGCTGTCCGGCTTAGTCATATACGCCGTAAGCTCCTCGGTCATCCCTGACAATGCCTGCATCATCGCATGTTGGTTCGTCTGATACTGCTCAAAGCCTGCGATTGTCTGCTCCGTCACCGGAAGCTGCATCTTGTTCATGGATACAAGCGTCTGGATCGGTGTATCCGGGTATTTATATGCCTGTTGCAGCACCTTCCGCATGCCGGCACGATCGACCGGCATATTCTCATTTAACAGCGTCTCAGCGATCTGATAGTTCTTATCCGACGGCGAGAGCTGATTCTTCTCTAAGAGATCAAAGATCGTCTGATCCTTCATCGTCTGCATATCTGACGCAAGTGACTGAATCATCACCGTGTTTCCGGAATTCTCTTTCACGAGAAAAGCAATCGTATCACCCATATTGAGGTTCATCGCTTCCGCCATCCGCGCTTGCAGCATCATATTTCCATCCATCTGAATCGTCACCTGCGAACCATTCACATCGACGATCCGCCCGGTAAAGGTCTGCCCCTCCTGCGCCTGTGCCAGCGCAGTGTTACCAGACGCCGTCTGCGTGTTGTTTGCAGCCGCGTTTTCCGTCCGATTCCCGGTCACGGTTCCAGTCTGATACCGATTGAATTGAAGATTTCCGTTATCTATATTCATACATATTCCTTAATATACGTTCTTCGATGAATCCCGCAAGGTCCAAGCTTATCAAGACCTGCATAATGCTTCGCACTGCCATAGCCCATGTTGCTTGCAAAATCATAGCCTGGATACACCTTATCATATTCTACCATCATACGGTCTCTTGTCACCTTTGCCACGATACTTGCCGCCGCAATACTTGCAGACAACGTATCTCCCTTGATAATCGGCACCTGTTTGATATCGACCTCCGGGATACGCACCGCATCATTTAATAAAAGATCCGGCTGTACCTTCAGATTTGCGATTGCCATACGCATCGCCTCATAGGTTGCCTGTAAGATGTTAATCTCATCAATCCGTTTCTCTGAGACAACACCTATACCATAAGCAACTGCCTTCTCACGAATGATATCATATAAGATTTCCCGCTTCTTTCTTGGCACCTGTTTGGAATCATTCAGATACAGAAGCATCTCATCCTCTGGCAGTATCACCGCACATGCCACAACAGGACCCGCCAGTGGTCCTCTGCCGACTTCATCTATCCCACATATATATCGGCTTCCAATCGCATGATACTTACGCTCAAACGCGAGCATTTTCTCAGAACGGACATATTCCGTCTCTAACTGCGCCAGCTTCTTTTTCGTCTGCTCCACAAGTGTCTGCACCCCACTTCGCTCATCAGTGCCATAGGTATGTATAAACTGCTGCAGCATCGGCTCGTCATCTGGATCGAGTGTCTGATACGCCGCCTTGATCTCCTGTATCTTCATCATTTCCTACTCCTTTGTTAAATGCAAAATAAGGACTGTGCATATACACAGTCCTATATTGTTATTTAATCAGTCCAAAGCTCTTAAATGGATAGATTCGCAGGACAACCTTCCCGACGATATCCTCCCTGCTGACATTTCCGACATCCGACCATCGGCTGTCGATACTGTTGTTCCGGTTATCTCCAAGCACAAAGTACTCGTCCGAACCAAGATAGACATCCGAACCGGCTCGTCCATTGTTCAGCATTGTCTCTTTGCCGTAATTCTCCTTGAGCAGCTTGCCGTTAATATAGATATTTCCGTTCTGGTCGATACGGACTGTCTCTCCCGGCAGTCCAATGATACGTTTGACATAGGTCGTGTTCTCATCATAGTTAAAGATTACGACATCAAACCGCTTCGGATCCCCAAATGTATACGACAGTTTATCTACCCACAGATTATCTTTATCCTCCAGTGTCGGATTCATCGAAGAACCATCAACCTTGGAACGACAGCCTACAAAGTTCAGGATAAAATAACAGATCAGAACAACGATTCCGATATAAATGATCAGACTTAGAAGTTCCTTCACAATATTAACTTCTTCCGGTTTCTGTGTCTTTTTCTTCTTGCTTTTTCTCTTCTTTTTCTTTTTTAAGATCGGATTTCCTTCTGCGTCGTATGCTTCAATCTCCGCAGCTTCCTCTTCTGCCTTTTTCTCGATATCCTCTGCCATTTCTGTCTCCGGCTTTTTGTCCTCGGATGTTTTTGTTTTCTCTGTCACCGCTTCTGCAGCTTCCGTCTCTACGGCTTCCGCATTCTTTTTCTTCTTCATCATCTATAAACTCCCTATTCCGGTATCTCCTCCAACGTCATACGTCCCAGTCTGCCGCTTCGAAAATCATCGAATAAAATTGCCGCAGCCTTGTCAAGATCCGGCTCATTTCCTTTTAACAAACATAATCTTGCAACCGCAATATGTTTCAATATCTCAAAATTCTCAGAATTCTGTATATCAATATCTATATTATACCTGTCTGTCAGAGCATTACAATAATTTATTTTTAAAAAATCTATGAATTTTAAGGCAAGCTCGCTTTTCGTAAGAATTTCATCGTTGATGGAACCGATATACGCCAGCCGCAGACCAACCTCCTGATCATCGAATTTCGGCCACAGGATACCCGGTGTATCAAGAAGCTCCACATCCTTGCCAATCCGGATCCACTGCTTTCCTTTCGTAACACCCGGCTTATTTCCGACCTTCGTGCACGATTTCTTCGCGTAGGAATTGATAAATGTAGACTTGCCGACATTCGGAATTCCAACGATCATTGCACGGATTGGGCGGTTAATAATACCACGCTTCCGGTCACGAGCAATTTTCTCCTTACACGCTTCCCGGATCGTATCAGATACTGGCTTCATACCAGAATTCTTCCTGGAGTCCATACTGAGCACGAAGAATCCCTTTGCTTTAAAATACTCTTCCCATTTTGCGGTCTTTCTGGCATCTGCCATATCTGCTTTATTCAGGATTACCATGCGTGACTTGTTCGCAGCAAGATTATCAATATCCGGATTCTTGCTGGATAATGGTGCTCTTGCATCCAGCAGCTCGATCACAATATCAATCAGCTTTATATCTTCCTGCATCATACGCTTGGCTTTCGTCATATGTCCCGGATACCATTGAATATTCATCGCTTATTTTACCTTTCCTTTATCACTGCGCGGGAGAAGAATCGATACGACCTTTCCCTTTATCTCTGTCTTTGCTATATTTCCAACATTCGTATAACGGCTGTCCTCACTGTTATTCACATTGTCGCCCATCAAGAAATACTCACTGTCGCCCAGTGTGATCTCATCCTCCGCCACACCGCTGATCTGAATCGCCATTGTAAATGGGACATCACTGCGCCGTTCTCCGTTGATATAAATATCGCCATTTGAGATACGGATCGTCTCGCCTGGCAGACCAATGACACGCTTGATATCATAATATCCATTGCCGTTCACGCGCGAATACGCAATCACATCATACCGCTTCACATCAGATACTTTATATACGATTTTATTGACCAGCACAACCTGTGAATCTGCCAACGTCGGATTCATTGACGGTCCCACTACCGTCACCGTCTGAAATCCAAACGTCACAATCGCATATCCGACAATCACGGCAACAAACACAAGCAGTATCCAACGCCAGAATGAACGGAAAAACCGTTTGATCTTGGAATTTCGTTTTGATACATATCTCGATAGATTATGCTTATCGTAATAACTTTTTTGTCCTCTACGTTTCAATGCAATCCTCCAGAAAGATACTTCTCTTCATAATAGGAAACCCCCAGATTGAAATGAATCTGGGGGCAAGTTTCCATTGTCTCTGCAAGTATTACTTTACAAGTTCCTTAACCTTAGCCTTCTTACCAACACGATCACGTAAGTAGTTAAGTTTTGCACGTCTTACTTTACCTCTACGAATAACCTCGATCTTCTCGATCGTTGGGCTATGCAGTGGCCAAGTCTTCTCAACGCCAACGCCATTTGAATTCTTACGAACTGTGAATGTCTCACGGTTGCTTCCACCCTGTCTCTTCAGTACAGTACCTTCAAATGCCTGAACTCTTTCTCTGTTACCCTCTTTAATCTTAGCGTATACCTTAATAGTATCACCTACGTTAAAGTCTGTAACATCCTGCTTCAACTGTGCTGTCTCAATGTTCTTGATGATTTCATTTGCACTTAATGCCATTTGTGTGACCTCCTAAATAATTTAGACGTTCTTAATGCACATCTGCACCAGAGGACCATCCCTTTTTCACAACTATCTAAATATATCATAGGATAATTGTTCATGCAAGCTATATTTTCATTTTTTTATAAAAAAATGTACGCACTGACTCAAATCCCAGTTCTTTTGCATGCAAGATCTGTTCCGTACTGCCAATAAACAGGATTCCATCATCCACAAGGGCGCTGTGGAAATTCTCATACACCTGATCTTTCGCCTCGTCCGTGAAATAAATGACGACATTCCGGCAGACGATCATATGGATATGCTGGAAATACCGGTCCTTGAGCAGATTGTGCTTCTTGAATTCCACACATTTCTTGATTTCCGGGCTGATTGCATAATGACTGTCATCCACCTTCTTGAAATGCTTGTCCAAGTATTTCTTCGGCAGATCGGACAGGCTCTTCGCCGGATAGACACCCTCTTTTGCAAAGGCAAGTACATCCTCGTCCAGATCGGTCGCAATGATACGGATCTTCGACAACGGAATATACTCTGACAGAATCATGGCGATCGTATATGACTCGTCACCCGTGGAACATGCCGCACTCCAGATTGTTAAAGTATCTCCATATTTTTTTCGCAGATACGGAATGATCTCCTGATCAAAATTCATCCACTGCTGTGGATTTCGATAAAACTGAGACACATTAATCGTCAGATAACTAACAAAGGTACGAAGTAGACCTTTGTCCTGCTTCATACCTTTGTAAAAACTTTCAAATCCATCAAACCCTTTGCGGGCAATCAGAGATTCTATTCTTCTTTTCATCTGGCGTTCTTTATAAAGGTCTAAGTTGATATCGGTCAGTTTATACACATCCCGCTTAAACTCTTCATATTGATATGCCATGCTTACTCCTCTTCAGAAGCCTCCTGTGCATCATCTAAGGCACGAATGCTCAAGCTGATCTTCTTCTCAGCAGCCTTGAAATCGACAACCTTTGCCGTGATCTCCTGACCTACCTTCAGAACATCCTCTGGCTTCTCCACACGCTCCTTGGAGATCTGGGAAACATGAAGGAGTCCATCTACACCTGGCTCAAGCTCTACGAATGCACCAAAGCTTGCGAAACGCACAACCTTACCTGTTACAACATTACCGATTGCATACTTGTCAGCGGCCTTTACCCAAGGATTCTCATCCTCGAACTTCATACTGAGGGCAATCTTCTCACCATTGATATCCTTAACAAATGTCTTAACAACATCTCCAACCTTAACAACGCTGCTTGGATCATTGACTCTGCCCCAGGACATCTCGGAGATATGAAGGAGTCCGTCTGCTCCACCAAGATCAATGAATGCACCGAAGGATGTTACATTCTTAACTGTTCCTTCTACTACATCGCCAACCTTGAGATTCTCAAATAATTTCTTAGCAAGCTCTGCCTTCTTAGCAACAAGGAGCTGCTTTCTGTTACCGATTACTCTACGCTTCTTAGGATTGAACTCTGTCAATACGAATTCTACATCCTGATCCTGATACTTTGTGAGATCCTTCTCAAATGTATCAGATACAAGGCTTGCAGGGATGAATACCTTGCACTCATTTACAACGACATTCAAACCGCCGTCAACAACCTGTGTAACCTTACCTGTAAGAACTTCACCGTTGTTGTATGCTTCCTCTAACTTGTCATAAGACTCATCTGCAGCAACTCTCTTGTATGAGAGAAGAACCTGTCCCTCGCCATCGTTTGTCTTAATAACCTTAACCTTGATTGGATCTCCAACCTTTACAACAGTTGTAAGATCTAAGTTTGGAGTACTTGAGTACTCATTTCTGGTAACGATACCGTCAGCCTTGTACTGGATATCTACGATGATTTCCTCTGGCTTAACAGCGATAACCTTTCCTTCAACTACACTTCCAACCCGAATCTTGTTACCATTCTCTTCGGACTGCTTCAACAATTCTTCAAAACTTAATTCTGACATACTGTCATGAACCTCCTTAATAATATAATTTGGGGTAGATGCCCCAGCTGTAATACCTACCCTCTTAGCGGATTCAATAACAGTTAAATCCAAGTCAACGAGTGTCTGAATATAGTAAGTATTTTCGCATTCTCTGCGACAGATCTCATACAGCTTCTGCGTATTCGAACTGCTCTTACCACCAATCACTATCATGGTATCAACATCAGCTGCAAGTGCTCTTGCTTCTCTCTGTCGTTCCTCGGTAGCATTACATATGGTATTATAAACAATGACATTATATCCTTTATTTCTAAAAAATTCAACTATATCTTTAAATTTTACGTCATTAAATGTCGTTTGCGCGACAATATACACATTTTTATCAAGAAAATCAAGCATTTTTTGTGCCTGTTCCACGGAATTTACGATGATCGGCTCCCGGACACACCAGCCGCGGATGCCACATACTTCCGGATGATTTTCGTCTCCGACAATCACCACACAATGCCCCTGCTCGGTTTCCTGCTGTACGATACGGTGAATTTTTTTCACGAATGGACACGTTGCATCAACGATCTCAAACCCAAGCTGTTCCAGCTTTTTATAGGCATCCCGCCCGATGCCATGTGACCGGATTACGATTTCTTTTGCATCGTCCTCTCTGCCGTCATGGGAAAGCATGGCATCAATATCTTCTTCCGAAAGCACATGCACACCCTTTCGTTCCAGATCGGAAACAACCTCCTCATTATGAATGATTGGACCATAGGTATAAACCTTTTTTGCATTTCCGACCTGGTCATAGACGAGGTTTACTGCCCGCTTGACGCCAAAACAAAAGCCTGCGGATTTTGCAATCTTTATCTCTCTCATAAATGCAGATCTCCTATTCATTTTCTACTGCGGAATCCTGCGAATGATCTCTGCCACAACTTCGTCGATCGTAAGCGCTGAAGAATCCAGATAATACGCATCCTCCGCCTGTGTGAGAGGTGCAATCTCCCGGTGCATATCCTGATAATCTCTTGCCTCGATATCACGCTTGATTTCTTCTAAATCTGCCGACATATGTTTCTCAACAAGTTCCTTGTACCGTCTGTCGGCTCTTGTATCCACCGATGCAGTCAGATAGATTTTCAGCTCCGCATTTGGTAACACAAATGTACCGATATCTCTGCCATCCATGACAACATCCTGTGTGGCTGCAAGATTTCTCTGCAGGTCTAACAGTTTGTCGCGGACTGCCTGCTTGGTTGCCACCTTCGATGCCATATTGCCGACTGCTTCCTGCCGGATCTCCTTCGATACATTTTTACCATTCAAATACACCTGCTGTTCTCCAGCCTCGTATCTGATTTCGACCTGAATCGCAGCAAGTGCTTCCAATACAGCAGCTGCATTCTCTGCATCAACGCCTTCATTCATAAAATACAGACCAATTGCACGGTACATCGCGCCAGTATCGACATAGATATATCCCTTTTCCTTTGCTACACGACGTGCAATCGTACTTTTGCCGGCACCTGCCGGTCCATCAATTGCGATATTCATATTCTTTGTTCCTCCAAATAGGTTTCTATATTATTCTGAAAGCAGCACCGTGGCAGCTGTCGACCATGCGATCTGCAGATTGAACCCGCCGGTCAGCGCATCGACATCCAGCACCTCTCCGATAAAGTAAAGTCCCGGAATCTGCTTTGCCTCCATCGTCTTCGGATTGATCTCCCTGACGCTCACACCACCTTTGGTAATGATTGCTTCCTCATAGCCGCGCGTGCCTGCCACATGCAGCGTAAGCTTCTTCATACAGGCAGCCAGCCGCTCCCGTTCTTCCTTTGTCACAGCATTCACCTGCTTGAACGGATCAATCTCCGCAAGCTCTATCATAACTGGAATCAGCTTCTTTGGCAACAGTTCATCGAGTGCATTGCGTACCTGCTTATTCTTCGCCACGTCGAAATCCCGCAGGATACGTGCGTCAAGCTGTTCTATAGTAAGTGCCGGTTTCAGGTCAATCTCTACCCAGATTGATTCCCCTTTCACTTTACCTGTATACGCCGATGCGGAAAGCACAAGTGGTCCGCTGATACCAAAATGCGTAAACAGCATTTCGCCCTGTTCCTGATACAAAAGCTTGTCTTTGTTTTTCTTTTTTGTATAGCAGGACAACGTGACATTCCGAAGTGAAAGTCCCATCAGTTCACGGCAGAAGTCCTCCTCAATCTCAAATGGCACGAGCGATGGCTGACATTCTGTCACCTGCAGTCCCAGATCTCTCGCAAACTGCAAGCCGTCTCCGGTCGAACCGGTACGCTCATAGGAAAGTCCTCCGGTTGCCACGATCACCGCATCAAAGCGTCCCTGCTTTTTCTGTCCTTTTTCATCCTTCACACAGACGCCAACAGCGTGTGTCACATCCTGCACCTGTTCCGTCAGGATCTGTGTCACAGTGTGATTGAGACAGATTGTTACGTTCCGCTTTTTTAACGCCTGCTCCAGCGTCCTGATCACATCCGATGAATGATCGGATACCGGGAATACACGGTTTCCGCGTTCGGTCTTCAGCTCCAGTCCATTTTGTTCAAAAAACTGCATTACATCCTGTGCGTTGCACCGGTAAAAGGCACTGTACAGGAATTTCGGATTCGTCACCACATGCTTCATCAGCTCTTCTACTTCACAGTTGTTCGTCAGATTACATCTGCCCTTTCCTGTGATGAACAGCTTCTTGCCTAGCTTTTCATTTTTCTCATAGATTGTCACGGTATGTCCGGCGTCTGCAAGCCCGATTGCTGCATACATGCCAGCCGCACCGCCACCGATCACTGCTACTCTCATGCCCGTTCGAACCTCTTCAAATCTGCTTTCTTCATGATGATCAACAACGGTTCATTCGCCTTTAATGGGGTATCCGGATCCATCGCGATATTGAATTCACCATCCTGAATGACTGCCACGACATTGATCCTGTATTCTTTTCTAAGATTCAGTTCACGTAGATTTTTACCCACCCACGCTTCACGTGGAAGGATCTCGACCAGACTGGTGCTGTCAGACAGATCAAAGTAATCGACAAAATGCTCTGATAGTAATTTATGCGACAGGCGGATGCCGGATTCCTTCTCCGGGAATACAACCTGATCGGCACCCACCCGTGTCAGGATCTTTCCCATCATCTCATCCTTTGCCTTGGCAATCACCATTGGCACGCCCAGTTCCTTCACAGACATCACACACAGGATGCTCGAATCCAGACTGTCCGCCATCGCAACGACGACAGCATCCATGTTCGAGATTCCTGCCTCACGAAGTGCATCCATATCACAGACATCCAGACTCATCGCACAGGTCACACTGTCCGCAATATCATTTACGATCTCCGGATTGCCGTCGATTGCCAGCACATCGGCTCCATTGTTATATAACTCTGTTGCAATGCTTTTTCCATAACGGCCCAATCCAATCACCGCGATTGATTTATTCATAGTTTTATTTCCTCCTACCCCACAATAATTTCCGCATCTGCATATTTGACTGTATTTCGATTTGCTTCACGCTGTCCGAAAAACATGAACATCGTGATCGGACCCACACGTCCAAGATACATGCAAAGTACAATAAGTAATTTACCAAATACATTTAAGGCTGGCGTCACATCCCGTGACAACCCCACCGTTGCAAGTGCACTTGTCACTTCATACAAGCCATCTGATAAGGACAGATGATTCGTTACCAGAAGCAGCACCGAGCAGAAAAAAAGCATACCGACGCCAATCACCGTCACTGCCATCGCTCTTCGTACCAGTGATGCAGAGATTGTCTTCCTGAATGCCACCGTCTCATTTCTACCCTGAATAACCGAAATCACTGCAAATACCAGTACTGCGACGGTCATCGTCTTGATTCCACCTGCCGTACCGACCGGAGAACCACCGACTAACATAATCAGACAGCTTACCAATACGGATGAATCCGTAAGTCCCTTCTGACTAAATGATGCAAAGCCCGCTGTTCGCAATGTTACCGACTGAAAAAAAGCATTTAAAAGCTTGCCACCCATCGACATATTACCGATCGTAAGTGGATTATTGTATTCAAACAACAATGTAATCACCATGCCGAACACGATCAGGGACCCTGTCATCACAAGGATGATCTTCGTATGCGTGTTCAGTCTGCGCCAGATATCCCGCTTCGTAATCTCGTGTCTGCGCACTTTTCCAAGCACGTCGACGATATCCCACCATACAACGAAGCCAAGTCCACCAAAGATAATCAGAAACGATGAAGTAAGCAATACTAACGGCGAACCGGAATACGGCACCAGGCTGTCCGGTCCGATGATATCGATACCTGCATTGCAAAACGCCGATATTGCATTAAATACAGAATACCAGATGCCGTGTGCCACACCAAACTGTGGGATAAACGCAATCATATACAGGCAGGCGCCAACCGCCTCTACCACAAGTGTACCCTTCATCACTCTTTTTATAAAAACAACCATGCCCTGCATCGTACTCAGTCCAAAAGCATCCTGGATCATCATACGATTGCGCAAGGAGAATTTTCGATTCATAAGCAGCATGACAAATGATGTCAATGCTACAATTCCAAGCCCTCCGAGCTGAATCAGCCCAAGTATCACAATCTTACCAAACAACGTCCAATGGGAAAATGTTGGTACGACCACCAATCCCGTGACACACACCGAAGTCGTCGCGGTAAATAATGCCGTCAGAAAATCTGTCTCTCCCGATACCGTTGCAATTGGCAGCGACAACAGAGCCGTACCTGTCAGAATCGCAAGCAGAAATCCAAGCAATATCTTCGATGTCGTCCGGATCTGTCGTTTTATTTTCTTTTCATTTTTCTCCGCTACATCCATATTTTTCTCCACACTTATATCTTTTATCGCAGGCAATTGCGAAACACGCAATTGTATAACCATATATTTCAACATGGATTCATTCTAATATACGATATGTTTGGAGCTTAGAAGTTCTTAATGTTCTACAGAACACAAGCCATGTTTGAACACGATGTTTAAACAAGCCGCTAGTGAGCCACGGATGGCGAATTAGCGGCGGTGGCGTATATTAAGAACATATTAAACAGAACATTTAGAACTTCTTAGCATCAATACATTGTATATTAAATGAACTATGTTGAAATATATGTGATATACAACTACACATTTCGCAATTACCTGCTCGTATTATGAAAGAATAAGGCGGAGAAAAAGCTCTCCGCCTTTTGATATCTTTTACCCCGGCTTATTAAACCGGATATGTCTTATTCTCTGTATTTGCTGCTGTTACATCCACACCTGTCTGCTGTGCTTCTCTGTACTTGAAGAACTCTGTTGCAACCTGTGGGAACAATGCATAAGAAAGAACATCCTCATCCTGCTGCTTGTACTGAGCCATTTCCTTCTCGAACTTCTCAAGTGATGGCTTTAAGTCATCTGCTGGACGATATGTGATAGGCTCCTTCATTCCAAGGCTGTCAAGTGCCTTCTTCTGAATCTCCTTGTTTACAGGTACGGTTGTTCTACCATACTTACCAACGAGCATATCCTTTGCCTCTTTCGTAAGAGTCTTATAACGCTCGCCCAGAACAACGTTCAATACAGCCTGTGTACCAACGATCTGTGAAGATGGTGTAACAAGTGGAATCTCACCAAAGTCCTTACGAACACGAGGAATCTCTTCGAGTACTTCATCATACTTATCCTCTGCATGCATTTCCTTCAACTGAGATACCATGTTTGAAAGCATACCACCTGGTACCTGGTAAAGCAGAGTCTTGATATTTACACCCATTACCTTTGGACTAAGCAGTCCGGACTCCAGCCACTGCTCACGAAGTGGACGGAAGTAATCAGCAATTTCAGCGAGAATGTTCTGATCAAGTCCCGGATCAAACTCTGTACCTTCAAATACCTTAGCCATAACCTCTGTTGCAGGCTGTGATGTACCCATAGCAAGTGGTGAAATAGCTGTATCAATCACATCACATCCAGCTTCTACTGCCTTCATATATGTCATAGAAGCTACACCAGATGTATAATGTGTATGAAGCTGAATTGGAAGCTTTGTACCTTCCTTCAAAGCCTTTACAAGCTTTGTCGCCTCATTTGGTACAAGAAGTCCAGCCATATCCTTGATACAGATAGAATCTGCACCCATCTCCTCAATCTGTCTTGCCATATTCTTCCAGTAATCCATGGTATAGGCATCACCAAGTGTATAAGAAAGTGCGACCTGTGCATGTCCCTTTTCCTTGTTTGCCGCCTTTACCGCTGTCTCAAGATTACGAATATCATTCAGACAGTCAAAGATACGAATGATATCAATACCATTTGCGATACTCTTCTGCACGAAGTACTCTACAACGTCATCCGAATATGGGCTGTATCCGAGGATATTCTGTCCACGGAACAGCATCTGAAGCTTTGTATTCTTGAATCCGTCACGGAGCTTACGAAGTCTGTCCCATGGATCCTCTTTCAGGAAACGGAGACAAGCATCAAATGTAGCGCCACCCCAGCACTCTACGGAATGGTAACCAACTTTATCCATTGTATCAATAATTGGCAACATCTGTTCTGTTGTCATACGAGTTGCAATCAAAGACTGGTGTGCATCTCTCAGCACAGTTTCGGTAATCTTTACCGGTTTCTTTTCTTCTGCCATTAGTCTGACCTCCTAAATTCTCTATACTATACACCAAAGATTGCGAGGAATGTTCCGGCTGCAACCGCAGTACCGATAACACCTGCAACGTTTGGTCCCATGGCGTTCATCAAAAGGAAGTTTGTAGGGTCTGCCTCTGCACCAACCTTCTGTGATACACGCGCTGCCATAGGAACGGCAGATACACCCGCAGAACCGATCAACGGATTTACCTTACCGTGCGTTACCTTACACATGATCTTACCGAACAATACACCTGCCGCTGTGCCAAATGCAAATGCGATCAGACCAAGCAATACGATCTTCAATGTACTTGTCTTTAGGAATGCCTCTGCACTTGTTGATGCACCTACGGATGTACCAAGCAGGATAACAACGATATACATCATTGCGTTACTTGCTGTCTCTGTTAACTGCTTAACAACTCCACACTCACGGAACAGATTACCAAGCATCAGCATACCAACCAGCGGAGCAGTTGTAGGAAGAATCAATACAACAACCAATGTAACGATGATTGGGAACAAGATTTTCTCCATCTTTGATACCGGACGGAGCTGTGCCATCTTGACCTTTCTTTCCTTCTCTGTCGTAAGGAGCTTCATAATAGGTGGCTGGATAACCGGTACCAGTGACATATAAGAATATGCGGCAACGGCAATCGGCCCCATCAGAGTTCCACCCATTCCAAGCTTACCTGCAAGGAAGATAGATGTAGGACCATCGGCACCACCGATGATAGAGATTGCAGCTGCTTCCTTTCCGTTGAATCCCATCAGGAATGCTAGGAAGTATGCAGCATAAATACCAAACTGTGCGGCCGCACCAAGCAGGAAACTTTTCGGGTTCGCAATCAGCGGACCGAAGTCTGTCATAGCACCAACGCCCATGAAGATGAGGGATGGTAAAATACTCCACTCATCCAACAAATAGAAATAATGTAACAATCCACCGTCAGCAATGATGTCCGGGAACATGTTAACCAGGAACATACCGAAGGAGATTGGAACCAAAAGCAACGGCTCGAAGCCTTTCACGATCGCAAGATACATGAAGATACATGCAATGAGGATCATTACATAATGTTTCCATGTCAAGGTTGCAAATCCTGTCTGGAGAGCCAGATTTTTTAATACATCTGCAAAACTACTCACTTATGTTTACCTCCTGTTATTGTAGGAACCAGTTACTTAAGAACTTTGATTAGTTCAAAGTAGCCAATACGTCGCCAGCCTCTACTGCATCACCTGCAGAAACGTTGATGCTTGCAACTGTTCCGTCTTCTGGAGCTACCACATCATTTTCCATCTTCATAGCCTCAAGGATCAGAATAACGTCACCCTTCTTTACGGCTGTACCAACGCCTGCCTTTACATTCAGGATCTTACCTGGCATTGGTGCTGCAACCTCGATAGAGCCTGCTGCTGCGGCTGGTGCTGCTGGAGCTGCCGGAGCTGGTGCTGCGGCTGCAACTGGTGCTGCCGGAGCTGGTGCTGCGGCTGCAACCGGTGCTGCACCTGCGCCTAATTCTTCTACTGCTACATCATAAGCTGTACCATTTACAGTAATTCTATAATTTTTCATGTTAATTTCCTCCTAATATATCAATTATTTTCTTGCACGACGAATCGAACGTACAACGAGTTTATCTTTACTTACTGCACCATTGCCTGCCTGTCCCTCAGCGGCATAAATTGCTGCTGTAATAACGGCTACAAGCTCTGCATCGTTCATCAGATTGCCTGCGGCTGGTGCCGGTGTAGCAGCCTTGACTGGTGCTGCCGGCTTGCTCTCTTCCTTCTTGAGATCTTCGATCTTCGGCTTCTTTGCGAAAAGTGCCGGAAGGAACTTGAACAGTGAAATAATAAATGAGATGAAAATCAAAACTACAAATACAGTACCCATACCGAGCAATGTATTCATACCTGCCTGCTTCATCAGCTCTGTCTTAGAGTATACAGCTGAAACAACCATTTCCTCTGGGAGATACTGATATACACCCTGCATCTCATTGTCGATGCCCTGCTGTACAACATCGTCTACACTTGAATAGTAACTGCCATACTGGGAGAAGAACTCCTCTTCTGAGCCATAGTACATTGCAATTTCCTGACGGACTGCATCTGCATTGTATGTCTGCTTTGCCTGATCCAGCTTGATGTAGTAATCTGGATTTTCAACAAACTTTACAGTTACTTCCACATCTCTGTTTGCTGCCTTGTTTGTAACAGTTACCGATACAGAGTCTGCGGCATTCTCAATCTTGTAATTGACATCATTTAAATCCATGCCAACACCGTTGATATAAGGAGAGAAATCCTGGAATTCTCCAACCTTATCGGTCTCCTGTGCCTGCTTGATACCCTTTACTGCGGACTGCTCGAATTCGGTTCCATCCTGAATATAATAATCAGCATATTCATCGCTCACGTTCTGATACTGGTTAAACAGATACATCGTGTCGATCACAATCTGGCTGTCATCATAGTCAAACGGCTTTTCAACCTCATTGCTGCAGGCAGTCAAGGAAAACATCATAGCTAACATGGAAATCAGAATTAATAATTTTTTCTTCATTTCATTGTCACCTTTCCTTATACTGCTCCGTGCTTCTTATATGGTCTTTCCTCGTTCTTTGTGCTAAGCATATCAAACGCAGCAATCACACGCTTTCTTGTTGCATCCGGCTCGATAATGTCATCGACATAACCACGCTTTGCTGCTGCAAGTGCGTTTGACTGAAGCTCTGTATAAGCTTTCTTCTTTTCTGCAATAAATGCAACCTGATCAGCTGCCTCTGCAATTTCCTTCTCGTACATGATCTTGACAGCCATCTCTGGATCCATTGTACCAATCTTTGCACATGGCCATGCATATACCATATCTGCGCCGATTGCCTTGGAGTTCATGATCGTGTAAGCAGTTCCAAATGCATCTCCCATCACAACTGTTACCTTAGGTACGGTTGCATCTGCAAATGCGTATGTGAGTTTTGCTGCTGCATCTGCGATTGTTCTCTCGTTTGATACAGTTGCTACAAATCCCTTTGCATTTACAAGTGTCAGTACAGGGATGTTGAACGCATCACAGAACTTCACGAAGTCTGCTGCGATATAAGCACCGCTTGTAGAGAGAAGCTCTCCGCCATCAGCTGCCTGATTCGCTACACAGCCAACTGTCGCACCATTTAACTTGATCAGTCCAAGGACCATGTCCTTTGCATAATCTTTCTTCACTTCTACGAATACGTTGTTATCTGCGATGTTCTGAAGGACAGCTCTTGCATCCTTTGCAAATCCATCGAGATTTGGAATGATACGGTTCAGATCGTCTGTACAATCGGACTCTGCATCTTCCATGTTGTTGTCAGGGAGCATATCCACAAGGCTTCTGATGTTTGCAAGTGTTGCTGCATCATCCTCGAATACACCATCTACAAGAGAAGAATTCTCGCTAAGGTAAGCTGCAGATGCTGTATCAAGCTTTGCCTGATAGTTTCCATCGAGTGCATTTGGGCTGTTTACAAACAATTTGCTGCCCTCTGCTGTCATAAATGTAAAGTCTGTAAGTGTTGGAATAAGCGCTGCTCCACCACCGCATGTTCCAAAAATTGCAGTAATCTGTGGGATTACTCCTGACGCAAGTGTCTGCTTCAGATAAACCTCGCCGAATGCATTAAGTGCATCGGTTGCCTCCTGCAAACGAAGTCCCGCACAATCGACCAAACCGACTACCGGTGCGCCTACCTTCATAGCCATGTCATAAATCTTCGCAATCTTCTTTGCGTGCATCTCACCGATTGCACCACCAAGAACGGTTGCATCCTGGCTGTATACATACACCAGTTTTCCATTGATGACACCATATCCAGTAATAACACCGTCTTTTGGAGTATCATTTTCCTGCATGTTGAAGTCCGTATTTCTAGCTGTTACATATGCACCAACTTCAACAAAGCTCGCTTCGTCAAGCAAAGAAGAAATTCTGTCACTTGCTGACAATGTAAGTTTGTTACTCATTTTAAGCCCTCCACTTTTATTTATTATGGGTTTTCTGATTAGAAACCCAATTTCTTCCGATTGTAATTGTAAATCTTTTTTCGCCTGAAATCAAGTCAAAATCATATTCTTTGTCACAGTTTTGCAATAAAAAAGAAAAATCTGCAAAAAGCCTTAAACATTTATGTTCCATCCGCTTTTTACAGATTTTTAAAGCCACTCTTATTTTGTTTCAGAAAGCACGTTTTTATTCTTTACCAGATAGTCGATCAGGGAAATGATTGTCAGCGCCAGTGCCAGATAAATCAGTACATTTTCAATGATATGTACCGTGCTTCCACCGAAGTCGCAGATCAGTAAGATTACCATGAACATCTGGCAGACCGTCTTGATCTTGCCCCACCATCCGGCAGCAATCACGATACCGTTATCCGATGCAACCAGGCGGAAACCGCTGATGATAAATTCTCTTGCAATAATCACAATTACAACCCACGCCGGAATCCGGTCAAGGTCAATCAGCGCGATCATGGCAGAACAGACAAGCAGCTTATCTGCAAGCGGATCCATAAACTTACCAAAGTCCGTGATCAGGTTATATTTTCTTGCTATTTTCCCATCGAGCATGTCCGTAAGACTTGCCAGACAGAACAGTGCAAGCGCGATCCATTTTCCTCCCGGAATGCCCGGCACCATCAGGGCAACTAAGAAAAATGGTATCATAATCATTCTGAGTATCGTTAGTTTATTCGGCAGATTCATTGACAATCCCTCCTATCATATCATATGGTCCTACCTCATTGATCCGGACGTCTACAATCTGTCCGGACATCAGTTCATAATCACAGTTCACAAACACCAGTCCGTCCACGCCCGGGGCATCCCGGTATGTCCGTCCGACATAGACATCATCATCGGAAGAATATCCCTCGATGATCACCTGCATGATCTTCCCGACAAATGTCTCATTTTTATCCAAGGAGATCTCCTGCTGCAGCTCCATGATCTCATTGCGCCACTGCTCTGCTGTCTCCTCATCAATCTGGTTTTCAAACGTTGCAGCCGGTGTTCCATCTTCTCTGGAATAAGTAAATACACCAACCCGGTCAAGCTCCTGCTCATCTAAGAACGCCATCAGTGCCTCATGCTCTTCCTGCGTCTCACCAGGGAACCCGGCGATCAGGGATGTACGGATTGCGATATCCGGTGCTGTCTCCCGCAGCTTTTCGATTACTGCTTGGATACCCGCACGGTCTGTGCGTCTACCCATCCTCTTTAAGATTGCGTCCTCGCTGTGCTGCATCGGCATATCAATATAATGCAGAAGCTTTGGTTCTTCCTTGAAACAGTCAATCAGCTCGTCGTAGATTTCCTCCGGATAACAGTACATCAGGCGGATCCATTTAATTCCATCAATCTTCGCAAGCTCACGGACTAACACGTGCAGCCGTTTCTCACCGTACAGATCTTTTCCATAGCAGGTCGTCTCCTGTGCGACAAGCACCAGCTCCTCAATTCCCTGCGATGCCATATATTCCGCTTCTTTTAAAAGCTGTTCCATCGGCACACTCCGATAATGTCCGCGAATATGCGGGATGACACAGTATGTACAGAATTTGTCGCAGCCCTCTGCAATCTTTAAATAGCCCATAAAGGTACCTGATGTGATAACCTTATTGGATTCTGTGATCGTTGCCAGACGGTCAATATCGTCATAGACACTGATTTCTTCTGCGTCCTCGATACCATCACGAGCCTTCAGCTCTTCGATCACATCTAAAATCTTATCGAAGCTGCTCGTTCCAAGACAGGCATCGATCTCCGGGATCTCGTCAAAGATCTCATCCTTAAACCGCTGCGCCATACATCCGGTCACAATCAGGTATTTTAAGTTCTGCTGCTTGAGCTTTGCCATCTCCAATACTGTATTTACACTTTCCTCCATCGCATCTTTGATGAAGCTGCACGTATTTACGATGATTGCATCGGCTTCCTGCTCGTCATTCGTAATATTGTAATTGTGCTTTGCGAGCAGACCAAGCATTGCTTCGCTGTCGCAAAGGTTCTTGTCACAGCCAAGTGACACCATCAATATGTTCATATATTTCTTATTCCTCACGCTCTGCGGCTTCCACGCAGTTATTCATCAGCATCGCGATTGTCATCGGTCCAACGCCTCCCGGAACTGGTGTGATGGCACCGGCCACCGGTTCCACCGATACAAAATCAACATCGCCGCATAACTTGTTGTTGGCATCTCTGTGGATACCGACATCGATGACTGTCGCACCATCCTTCACATAGGATGCGTCGATCATCTTCGGCTTTCCGATCGCAACGATCAGGATATCTGCCTCTTTACAGATTTCCTTTAAGTTTTTCGTTCTGGAATGGCAGATCGTGACAGTTGCATTCTCGCGCAGCATCAGAAGTGCCATCGGCTTGCCAACTATATTGCTTCTGCCGATCACAACGCAGTGCTTGCCTTCGATATCAATCTCAGAACGCTTCAGAAGCTGGATGATTCCCGCTGGTGTACATGATACAAATCCCGGTCTGCCAATACACAGACTTCCAACGCTCTCCGGATGGAATCCATCCACATCCTTCTTTGGAGAGATCGCATTGATGATCTTCTCCTCGTTGATATGTTTTGGAACCGGAAGCTGCACCAAGATTCCGTGTACGCCGTCATCCTCGTTCAAATCCTTGATAATAGAGAGAAGCTCTTCCTCGGTTGTCTCCTCCGGAAGTTCAAACGCACGTGACTCGATGCCGATATACGCACATGCCTTCTTCTTATTCCCAACATATACGGAGGATGCCGGATCGTTTCCGACCTGAATGACTGCCAGACAGATGTTCTTGTCCTGTGCCTTCAGCGCGGAAACCTTTTCTTTTAACTCATCCTTGATCTGCTGGGAGATTTCTTTTCCGTTAATCAATTTTGCCATTGTTCTATCCTTCTTTCTTTACAACATTGTACACGATTCCATATGCCATGTACCATGCATCTGAATTCATAAATATACGATGTATTGAAACTAAGTAGTTCTAGATGCTCCAATATACATACCAAACTCATACGCAACCGCCACCAATTCGCCATCCATGGCTCAGTGGTGGCTTGTTTGAACTTCCTGTTCAAACATTGCTGTACACAGATGGAGCATCAAGAACTTCTAAGTTTCAAACATATGTATATTTAGAATTCAGATGCATGGTACATATACATATAGAATCGTATACAAATTGGTACTTCTTAGAATAAACCGTGTGTTACACCTTCATCATCCACGAAGATACGCTCTGCAGCGGGAACCTTAGGAAGTCCCGGCATCGTCATGATTGCACCTGTGATTGCTACAACAAATCCGGCTCCGGCACTTACATATACCTCACGGATGTTGACTGTAAAACCGGTCGGTCTGCCAAGCTTCTTCGCATCGTCAGACAAGGAATACTGGTTCTTTGCCATGCAGACCGGCATGTTTGCAAATCCCATCTCTTCAATCTTTGCAATTGCACGATCTGCTTCTGCAGAATAGGTTACGCCATCTGCACCGTAAATCTTCTTCGCGATTGTCTCGATCTTCTCCTTGATTGACAGGCTGTCTTCGTATAATACCTTGAAGTGGCTTTCCTTTGTCTCAAGTGTGTTGAGCACTGCATTTGCAAGCTCAATGCCGCCTTCGCCGCCTTTTTCCCATACATTTGCAAGAGCGAAATCACAGCCGCGCTTCTCACAGAACTCACGTACAAACGCAAGCTCTGCATCTGTATCGGATACAAAGCGGTTCAATGTCACAACTACCGGTACACCATAAAGCTGCAGGTTCTCGATATGCTTCTCTAAGTTCACGATACCCTTTTCCAGTGCTTCTAAGTTCTCAGCACCAAGATCCGCCTTTGCCACGCCGCCGTTATATTTGAGTGCACGTACTGTTGCCACAAGTACAACTGCATCCGGCTTCAAGCCAGTCATACGGCACTTGATATCAAAGAATTTTTCCGCGCCAAGATCGGCACCAAAGCCAGCCTCTGTGATTACATAATCAGCAATCTTAAGAGCCGTCTGTGTTGCACGGACAGAGTTACAGCCATGGGCGATATTTGCAAACGGGCCGCCGTGTACAAGTGCCGGTGTATGCTCTAAGGTCTGGATCAGATTTGGCTTGATTGCATCTTTTAAAAGTGCGGTCATCGCACCGACACATTTCAGTTCTCCTGCTGTGACCGGCTCATTGTCTGCATTATAAGCAACAATAATCCTTGCAAGGCGCTCCTGCAGATCCCTGATGTCTGTTGCCAGACAGAGGATTGCCATAATTTCTGAGGCAACTGTAATGACGAAACCATCCTGACGCATCACGCCGTCGCCTTTCTTACCCATACCAACAATGATGTTACGAAGCACACGGTCATTCATATCCAGGCAGCGCTTAAATACGATACGCTTTGGATCGATGCGGAGTGCATTTCCCTGATGCATATGGTTATCCATAACAGCAGCAAGCAAGTTATTTGCAGACGTGATTGCGTGGAAATCACCTGTAAAATGCAGGTTCAAGTCTTCCATTGGTACGACCTGTGCATATCCGCCGCCGGCTGCTCCACCCTTGATACCAAAGCATGGTCCAAGGGATGGCTCACGCAGTGCAATGACTGCCTTCTTCCCAAGCTTGCACATTGCCTGACCAAGTCCTACGGTTACAGTCGTCTTTCCCTCTCCTGCCGGAGTCGGGTTGATGGCTGTTACAAGAATCAATTTACCATTCTCATTATTTTTTACAGACTGCATATACTCATCGGAGATCTTCGCCTTGTACTTACCGTACATCTCGATATCATCCTCCGACATGCCAAGCTTTGCTGCCACGTTCTTGATCGGTTCCATCTCTGCCTGCTGTGCGATTTCAATGTCTGTTAACATACTCTTTTGTCCTCCTGACTCCCTTATAAATATTCCTCAACATAATTTTCAAATTCTTCCATGCTCATAAGCACCTTTCTTGGCTTTGTCCCCTCTTCCGGACCGACCACACCAGCTTCGGAAAGCTGGTCCATAATACGTGCCGCACGGTTAAATCCGATTTTATATACTCTTTGCAGCATACCGATGGAAGCCTTATCTTTTCCGATAATAAACTTTCCGGCATCTACAAAGTAGTCATCATATTCCGGTTCTGCAGACGATGCACCGCCGCCAGAACCACCGACCTTCGTGTTTGCAATCTCCTTCGAGATTGACTCATCGTAGGTCACTTCGCCGCTTTCCTCCTTCAGAAATTCCACGACATCTGCTATCTCATCATCCGACAGGAACGCGCCCTGTACACGTACCGGCTTGGGATATCCGGTCGGATAAAATAACATATCACCTTTACCAAGCAATTTTTCGGCACCATTCATATCGAGGATCGTTCTCGAATCGACACCCGAGGATACGGTCATCGCGATTCTGGATGGTACGTTTGCCTTGATCAGACCCGTAATGACATCAACCGATGGACGCTGTGTTGCAATTACCAGATGGATACCAGCCGCACGCGCAAGCTGGGACAGACGCACGATCGCATCCTCCACTTCACCGTGCGCTACCATCATCAGATCAGCAAGCTCGTCAACGATGATTACGATCTGTGGCAGCTTCTTTAAGTCTTCGTTGCCTTCTTCCGAGCCTGTCACTGCCTTTACCTTTTCATTATAGCCCTGCAGGTTCCGCACATTATACTGTGCAAATAACTGGTAACGGTTCGTCATTTCAAGTACCGCCCAGTTCAAGGCACCTGCCGCCTTCTTCGGATCGGTTACAACAGGAATCAGCATATGTGGGATTCCATTATAGATACTCAGTTCAACCTGCTTCGGATCGACCATGATCAGCTTTACATCATCCGGCTTTGCCTTATATAAGATACTCATGATCAATGTATTGATACAGACCGATTTACCGGAACCGGTCGCACCTGCAATCAGCAAATGCGGCATCTTCGCGATATCTGCCACAACAACCTGTCCACTGATATCCTTACCAACTGCAAATGCAATGTTGGACGGGAACTTCTGGAAGTTGTCTGATTCGAGCAGATCCCGGAAAAATACCGGCTGACTCTCCTTATTTGGCACCTCAATACCAACGGCTGGCTTGCCCGGAATCGGTGCTTCGATACGGATATCTGCCGCCGCCAGATTCAGCTTGATATCATCTGCCAGGTTCGTGATCTTCGACACCTTCACGCCCTGCTCCGGTTGTAACTCATACCGGGTAACGGATGGGCCACAGCTGTAATCCGTCACTGTTACATTGACACCGAAGTTTTCGAGTGTACTCTTCAGCTTCATCGCGGTCTCCCGGACAGACGCTTCATTTGACTTCATACCCTTTCCCTTTCCACTCTTTAAAAGCTTCAATGGTGGAAATTTATATTCCCTGACTGGCTTTTGCTCACTGTTTTCCTGGATTGTCTCCGCGATCTGGTCGCGTTCCGAAAGCATCTCCTGCTCAGATTCCTTCGTCTTCCTGCGCTTTCTCGTCGCCGCTTCGGTCACCGGAGACTCGTCTGCATCCGGCATGGAAGCATCTTCGGTATCCATCGGCTTCTCTGTTGCACGCGACGCTCTCTTCGTCTGTACCGGCTCCAATGTATCCGCAGCCGTTTCATCATAAGAAGAAATATCAGCACCTGTCTGTGCATTTTCCTCCTGCCACATCTGATCTGTGATTGTCGTTTCCTCCTGTGCGGGCCCGTTTGCATAATCTGGGCGGTCAAAGAAATCAACAGTTTCTTCTTTCGGTGCATCCGGTACTGGCGGAATATCCGCTTTCGCACTGCGAAGTTCTGTCACACCGCCTTTTTTCTTTTTCAGCAGTGACAGATCTACATAGCCTTCTGAGACATCCTTGGCATCCTGCAAGGTCAGATTCGGATTGAACAGATCTTCATGTGGAAGTGGCTTTAATTCGTGAACCTCTTCCCCCTCGACCTTCTTATTTTTCACTTTCTTCTTTTTCTTCTTCACTGGTACAGCCGGTTTCTCCTGCTCCACCTTGATATTATCCAATTTTGTTCTGCGTTTCGCCTCAAGTGCTGCCTCCGGATTAATTGCTTCCTCGTCATCATCCTCATACAACGCATTGTAACGGTTCTTGAACTGTGCAGACCGGTTCTTTGCAAAATCAATCAGCGATACATTCATTACAACGATGATACCGATGATGATCAAAAGTGCAATCACGATAATTGCGCCCGGTTTTCCGATCAGATTGTACAGTACAACGAGCAATCCGCCTAAGATAAATCCGCCGCCCTTCTTTTCCTGTGCGCCCTGTTCATACAGAAGCTTCGCGGTCATATGATCAGCACCAACCATAAGCTGGAAGATAAACGCTGCCGCAACGATAAACAGTCCCACACAAAGCACGCGGTTTACGACTGCTTTTTTTGCGCCGTTTGAAAGCAGAAATGCCTCTGTCAAAAAGATATATAACGGAAGCACATATTCTACAACGCCAAACAGTCCAAACATAAACCTCGCAAAGAAATTGCCTACAACGCCGCACCAGCCAAAGTTGCTGATAAAGAAGAATGTACAGACTGCCAGACAGATGAACAGATGAATCTCGTTCTTCCGCGCCTGCTCCTGCGCCAGCTGTGCTTTCGTCTTTCTTCCCCCTGTACGGGAAGCGGATGCCTGCCTGGACGACTGCGACGCTCTTGCTTTCTGCGATGATCCTGCCGTCGATGTCGAACGGCTGGCTGTCTGCTTACTTCTCGTATTCGATTGTGAACCTTTATTATATGTACTGTTGTTTCCCGTTGCCACGGTTTGCACTCCTTCTCTTTTCCCTCATTCTCTGAGCGTTCATTCCATACATCATAATATGTCTTATTTTTCTTAGCCATTCATCAATTATTCCCGTACGACGATTTATAATTACGTTACGCCAAACCGCCATACGGGTATATTTATGTCAGTTTAAATGCTCATACTGCTCTATTTTACTATTTTTCTTTGCATTTATCAAGTCATATAAACAATTCATTGCGGTATGGATACCGCCCATCCGGTCGATGATTCCTACCTCGACCGCCTGTCTGCCAACTAACACCGACCCAATGTCTTTCGTCAGCTCTTTCGTGTTGAACATGATTTCACGCAGCTCTCCTTCCTTGATGGAGCAATGATTCGACGTAAATTCAATGATCCGGTCCTGCATCCGCTCAATATATTCATAGTTCTGTGTCACGCCGAGCACCGTGCCGTTCATCCGGATCGGATGCACGACCATCGTTGCCGACGGCACGATAAACGTCACATCACCGGATACTGCCAGCGGCACCCCGATCGAATGCCCACCGCCAAGCACAAGGCATACCTTCGGCTTGCTTAAGGATGCAATCATTTCTGCAATAGCGAGTCCTGCCTCGACGTCACCACCCACGGTGTTCAATAATACCATCAATCCATCGATGCCTTCATCATCCTCCACAGCAGCAAGCTGTGGCAGGATATGCTCATATTTGCTTGTCTTTGAGGACGAACCGAGATTCTCATGTCCCTCGATTTCTCCTATAATATTTAACAGATGAATCCGGTGATGATACCGGTTTTTCGACAAAGTAATCTGTCCGTAGTCGGTGATCAGACTCCCCTGCTTTTGTTGGTTGTCCATCCCGCTTCCTTCCTGCTTCTGACGGCTATCCATATGAAACGCCTGATCCTTCACTGTTTCTCTCTGTCTCTCCAATGTTTCCTACCTCCGTTCACAAAATTTTCTCACAGATATTATGTACATTTTGTTTGACTTTTATAAATGCGGAAACTATAATAGCAACGCAAAGCAGCTTATTTATTTTTTCTATAAATTACGGAGGTATGATGAATGGAAACACAAAGCAAAGACAAAGTATATGTCATCGGACATAAAAATCCGGATACGGACTCCATCTGTTCTTCCATTTGCTATGCTTATCTGAAGCGGCAGATTACCGGAGATGATTATGTCCCGATGCGCGCTGGCGAGATAAACGCTGAAACCAAATATGTATTAAATGCATTTTCCGCGGCTGTGCCGGAATATATGGAAAATGTCTCCACACAGGTAAAAGACGTGGAATACCGCCATATCGATGGCGTTGACGGAGAGATTTCCATTAAAAATGCATGGGAAATCTTAAGTGAATCCGGTGCAACAACACTTCCATCCGTCAACGAAAACGGCAATTTAGTCGGACTGATCACCGTGCGTGACATCGCAATGACCTATATGGAAGTCTACGACAACCGTGTCATTGCGTCCGCACACACACCGTACAAAAATATTATCAATACCCTCTCTGCCGATCTGATCGTCGGGGATGAGAAAGATTATGTGCATACCGGAAAGGTGCTGATCTCCGCCGCCAACCCGGACATGATGGAAAACTACATTGAACAAGGAGATATCGTCATCCTCGGTAACCGCTACGAATCACAGCTTTGTGCAATCGAAATGGATGCACAGTGCATCATCATCTGTGACGGTGCAGTCGTGTCAAAGACAATCACAAAGCTTGCCGAAGATCACAACTGTTCGATCATCCGTACCCCATATGATACTTATACAGCGGCGCGTCTGATCAACCAGAGTATCCCGATCCGTTACTTCATGAAGAAGGATAATCTGATTACCTTCTCAACTGAGGACTATATCCGGGATATCCGTCCAGTGATGGCGGGCAAACGCCACCAGTACTATCCTGTCCTGAATGAATATGGAAAATACGTGGGACTGATCTCCCAGCGAAATTATTTGAATGCAAACCCGAAGAAAGTCATCTTAGTTGACCACAATGAGCATGCACAGGCAGTCGATGGTATCGAAGAAGTCCAGCTTCTTGAAATCATCGATCATCACAGACTGGGTGGCTTGCAGACAATGAATCCGGTTTATTTCCGCAACCAGCCACTTGGCTGTACCGCAACGATCATCTACCAGATGTTCGAAGAAAGCCATATTGAGATTCCAAAGCAGATTGCCGGACTGTTATGCTCTGCGATTATCTCTGATACTTTGATGTTCCGCTCTCCGACCTGTACGCAAATGGATGAGCATACCTGCCGGAAGCTTGCAAAGCTTGCGAACATTGATATCGAAGCGTATGCGATCGCCATGTTCAACGCCGGAAGCAAATTGATGAACGAGACAGACGAAGAGATCTTTCATCAGGATTACAAGGTGTTCTCTTCTGAGAACTTAAAATTCGGCATCGGACAGATTACCGCATTTAACTCCACGATGTTAGATGCCGTCAAGCCACGTATCCTCAAATACATGGAAAGCATCTACAATCAGAGTGAAGCCGATATGCTGTTCTTCATGCTGACAAACATCTTCAAAGAAAGCACCGAGCTTTTATACTACGGTAAGAACTCCGAAGAACTTCTGGAAAAAGCATTCAAGCTTGACGAAGTATCCGGTGGCAGCATCAATCTGCCTGGCGTCGTATCCAGAAAGAAGCAGATTTTGCCAATGATCGTGAGTGCCGCGAATAATATGTAGGTTTTATAAGCTTTTATAGACTTTTACAAAAAATAAATGGTGAAGTTTTTAACTTCACCATTTATTTTTGTTTCTATTTTCTTGCCTGCAATTACATTGTCAGAACAATCTCATTCACATCAGCCAACTCGCTTGCTGCAATGTAATTATCGCTCATTTCCTTGCCATTTACGACAAGACTCTTGTAGCCGCTCTCGGCGCCATCCGGATTCTTCACAACGATATGAAGCTTCTTTCCACGGAAGTCCTTGTTAATCTCAAATTCCTTCCAGTCAGATGGAACCGATGGTGCAATACGAAGTCCATTGAAATCTGGTCTCATACCAAGGATACCCTCGACACATCCAACCATAACCGTCGATGCTGTACCGGTCAGCCAGTGTACATGTGCTCTACCCTCGAACGGGCTGTCAGAGCTCTCTGTAAACTGTCCATGGCAATATGGCTCCAGCTTTCTGATCTCTGCCTTGTCATTCATAGATGCCGGTGAGCTCTCTGTGAAATACTCAAATGCACGGTTTCCATGTCCCATCAGGGATTCTGCCAGAATAATCCAGCCCTGTGGCTGTGAGAAGATACCACCATTTTCCTTTGTCGATGGATTGAACAGAAGCATCAACGCTCCCTCAAACGCATGATCCACATACGATGGTGCCATCAGACGTACACCATATGGTGTATTCAATTCTCTATGTACAGACTCCAGTGCCTTTTCTGCCTGTTCCTTTGTAGCAAGACCACTGATAACTGCCCACGACTGTGGATTTAACCACATGTTTGCTTCTGGATCATGCTTGGAACCGATAATCATGCCGTCTTCCTTGTATCCACGGATGTAACGATCATCCTCCCAGCACTTTGTCTGGATGATATCGCCAAGTTCCTTCTGGATCTTATCCAGATATGCGATATATTCTGTATCATTTTTCTGCTCTGCGAAGATACGGAGTACACTCATCGCATAGTAAAGCTGCATTGCAACAAATGTTGACTCACCCCGCTTGCCAAGACGCAAACAGTCATTCCAGTCTGCATGCAGACCTGCCGGCATACGATTGTTTCCAAGGTGATTCATAGAGAAATCAATCGCACGCTTCAAATGCTCATATACCGTACCCTCTCCGCCATTTGCGAACAGGATTACCTCATCGATAAAGTCTGTATTTCCAGACTCTGCAATATACTTATAAACTGTTGGGAACAACCACAATGCATCATCTGCACGGTATGCCGGATGTCCGGTTACGCGTACATAAGACTCATCATCCGGTGTATCCTCATGACCTGCATTATGATCAAACTTTACAAGCGGAAGTCCACCGCCATTGTCTACCTGTGCAGACAACATGAAACGGATCTTATCTAACGCCATCTCCGGTGCTAAGTGAATCACGCCCTGAATATCCTGTACCGTATCACGGTATCCATATCCATTTCTAAGACCGCAGTAAGAGAACGATGCGGCTCTTGACCAGATAAATGTCATGAAGCACTGATATGCATTCCATGTATTGATCATCGCATTGAATGACTCGCTTGGTGTCTTTACCTGGAAATGAGAGAGCTTACCATGCCAGTATTCCTTCAGTTGTGCAAGCTCTGCTTCACTCTGTGCATGCACATCTGAATAACTGTTCATCACTGCCTCTGTCTCAGCATCATCTTTCATACCGAGTACGAAGGCAATTTCTTTGCTCTCACCCGGTGCCAGTGTGATCTTTGTCTCCAAAGCGCCACAGGCATTGCCATTATAATTCAGGCAGTTTCCGCAATCGCCGTTTTCTACACCGACTGGATTGCCATAGCCATGATATCTGCCAAGGAATGCTTCCTTATCTCCTGCGTAGCTTGCAACCTCTGCGCCAGCCAGGCCAAAGAATCTTGTAAACGCAACACTTCCGTTGATTGCTGCACCCTTATTGACATTCTCATTGATTACCTGCTTGATGCGGTTTCCCATGAAATATGTTCTTGTGATAAAGAGCGTATACTGCAGATTGACCTGATCCTGCTCATAGTTGTTATCATTTGTAAATTCACAGTAACCAAAGACTGACAGGTTACGAGTCTTTTCAGAATCGTTCGTAACCTTCAGCTTCCATACCTCATGTGTCTTATCAAGTGGTACATAGTAAAGCACAGAACTCTTGATGCCTGCATATTCTGCATTCATATACGTATAGCCTGTACCGTGGTGACACTCACTCTTGTAGCTTTCTAAATCTTTTCCAACTGGCTGCCATGAAGCTGACCAGTAATCATTGCTGTCATTGTCACGCAGATAAATATATCTGCCCGGCTGGTCAAAGCTGTTGAAGATATACCGAAGAATTCTTCCGTTTGCACCAGACTTTACAAAGCTGTATCCACCGGCATTATTGGAAATGATTGCGCCGTATTCCGGAGAACCAAGGTAGTTCGCCCAAGGTGCCGGTGTATCCGGTCTGTCAATCACATATTCCTTATTTGCCTCATCAAAGTATCCGTATCTCATGAGGTACCCTCCTAATTTATAGTTTTACTGCTCTGCGTCCTTCAGGCTCAGGCTGATCTTACCCATACGGTCAACCTCAAGAACCTTAACCTTGACTACATCGCCGATATTTACAACATCCTCTACCTTCTCTACGCGGTGATCTGCCAGCTTAGAGATGTGGATCAGTCCATCCTTGTTCGGTGACAGCTCTACGAACGCGCCGAAGTTCATGATACGAACAACCTTACCTTCGTATGTCTTACCAACCTCGATTGGATCTACGATAGAACGGATGATCTTTAATGCCTTGTCCATACCTGCCTGCTCAACACCGCAGATAAATACATTTCCATCATCATCGATATCGATCTTAACGCCTGTCTCCTCGATGATTGCGTTAATTGTCTTTCCTCTCTGTCCGATGATCTCACCGATCTTCTCTGGATCAACCTTTGTCTGGATAATCTTTGGAGCAAGCTCGCCAACGTGATCTCTTGGAGCAGCGATGGCTGACTTCATACATGTATCCATGATAAAAAGTCTTGCCTCACGGCATCTTGCGATAGCACCCTCTACGATTGGACGTGTCAGACCATGAATCTTGATATCCATCTGGATTGCTGTGATACCTTCGGTTGTACCTGTTACCTTGAAATCCATGTCGCCGAAGAAATCTTCAAGTCCCTGAATATCTGTCAGCAGTACATAATCATCATCTGTCTCACCGGTTACAAGACCACAGGAAATACCTGCTACCATCTTCTTGATTGGAACACCGGCAGCCATCAGTGACATACAGGACGCACAGGTAGAAGCCATGGAAGTAGATCCATTGGACTCAAATGTCTCGGAAACTGCACGGATTGCATATGGAAATTCCTCTACAGAAGGAAGAACCGGAAGCAATGCACGCTCAGCAAGTGCACCATGACCAATCTCACGACGTCCTGGTCCTCTGGATGGCTTTGTCTCACCAACAGAGTATGATGGGAAGTTGTAGTGATGCATATATCTCTTAGATGTAACGTTTGTATCAAGTCCATCTATCTTCTGTGCCTCAGAAAGTGGAGCCAGTGTTACGACGTTACAGATCTGTGTCTGTCCTCTTGTGAACATAGCAGAACCATGGACTCTAGGAATGATATCAACCTCAGCCGCCAGTGGACGGATCTGTGTGATCTGTCTGCCATCTGGGCGCTTATGATCCTTCAATATCATCTTACGAACTGTCTTCTTCTGATACTGGTAAACAGCCTCATCAAGGACTGCCAGCCAATCTTCCTTATCTGCAAATGCCTCTTCAAGCTTCTCCTTAATCTGACGGATATTCTCCTCACGCACCTGCTTCTCATCTGTGAAGACTGCCTCTTCCATTGCTGCAGGTGGAACAAGCTCCTTGATTGCCTCAAACAGTTCTTCCGGAACTGCGCAGCTTGTATAAGAGTGCTTTGGCTTACCACACTCAGCTACGATCTTATCGATAAATGCGATTACCTTCTGGTTTAACTCATGTGCTGCATAAATAGCCTCGATCATCTTTGCCTCTGGCACTTCGTTTGCGCCAGCCTCGATCATGATAACCTTATCTCTTGTAGATGCAACAGTCAGCTTCAGCTCTGACTCCAGATTCTGTGCAGAATTTGGATTGAAGATCAGCTCACCATTGATCATGCCAACCTGTGTAGTTGCACATGGACCGTCAAATGGGATATCAGAAATTGCTGTTGCAATGGCTGAACCAAGCATAGCCGTAAGCTCCGGAGAACACTCTGGATCTACAGACATAACCATGTTGTTCAATGTAACATCATTTCTATAATCCTTTGGGAACAAAGGTCTCATCGGACGGTCGATAACACGGGATGTAAGGATTGCGTTCTCGCTTGCTTTACCCTCACGCTTGTTGAATCCTCCAGGGATCTTTCCAACAGAGTACATCTTCTCCTCATACTCAACTGAAAGTGGGAAGAAATCGATACCATCTCTTGGTTTCTCAGATGCAGTTGCAGTAGAAAGAACAACTGTATCTCCGTAGTGCATCAAAGCTGCACCGTTTGCCTGCTTTGCAACTCTGCCTACATCGACACGCAAGGTTCTTCCGGCAAGTTCCATCTCAAACTTCTTATACATAATAAATTCTCCTTGAAATATTTTTTCCTGCAATCAGACTCCGAAACGACTGAAAACGCCACTTTCTGTATTGTGCAAACATATACAGATAATCAGTATTCAGATTCATGTAATTATCGTGTGGTGATTTGCGTTTTTTTATATCAGAAAATGATTTTTTCAGTTGTCTCGGTTTTATCTTCATGCAATCTTTTAGATTATACCATCTATTTCCTTTTGCTTCAAGATGGGAATGGTGGAAATGTAGGATTTTTTGTTTTGCTTCCTCTTTCATTTTGTTTTGCCCATTTGCTGTAGGTTTTCTCGCTTGCTTTTTTCTTCCTCGGGTATCACCACATCGCTTTCGCTCTGT
>DJEI01000072.1:0-3862 GCA_002431865.1 Lachnospiraceae bacterium UBA5902 | reverse complement strand
GCTTCGCACATATGCGCCCTCCTACGCCCACGCTGTGGGTTTTCCCGCTTTTTTCCTACTTCCACGCCCAAATCATTATATTCATCAAAAGGAATTATGAATTTTCTGTGATAAAATCATGTATTCCATTTACGCAGCAACTTATATATGCTACATTAAACGCAACTCATTTATCGAGTTTTTAGCGCATAGTTTTTCATACAGAAAATCTGTTTTACAACTCAGAACAACTCAGATTTTACTTACCCACGTAGTTTACATTTTAGTGTGTTGCCTAACGGCTTCATGTGTTTTCGCATTATGATGGTCTGTACTATTACATTCATTGCAATGTCAATTATTGAAAGAGGTGTTTATCATTTTTATACAGAATATTCTTGAACAACAAAAGGAATTAAATAAAAGAATTGAAAACTATAAGAAACTAATCAGTAGATTTCCGGCTGGAAAACTACAATGTTTCAAGAACGGAAAGCATATCAAATCCTACAAGGTAAATGGCAATCTCAAAAAATACATTCCCGCCAAAGAATCTGCCACCATCGAAAAATTAGCTTTGAAGAAATATTATGAAAGCTGCCTGGCTGACTGCATCAAAGAAAAGGAACTTCTTGATCGATTTATTCAAGATGTTCTAGCTTTGCCAAATACATCTCAGAAGCTTCTAGCGACAGATTCAAATTACCACACATTTTTGGCTAAAGCACTGATTCCTGATACATGGGCAAGTGTCTCATATGAGCAAAATCCTTATAAGCGTGAAGACCTTATTCACAACACGTTTTCTGGAATGAAGGTACGCTCAAAATCCGAGGAAATTATAGCAAATATTTTATTCACAAATCATATTCCGTTTCGATATGAAGCATCACTCACACTAAACGGATCAACCATATATCCTGATTTCACAATCAAAAATCCAAAGAATAATTCCTATACTTATTGGGAGCATTTGGGATTGATGGATAAAAAGGAATATAAAGATCATGCCATGGAGAAAATCAGCACGTTTTGTGACCACAATATTATTCCGGATGTTAATCTCATTCTAACTTATGAAACGCAAAAGCATCCGCTAGATTCCAGCTGGGTGCAGCAACTGGTGATGCGGAATTTCATGTAGGGTTTGGTCATGTAAAGTTCGGATTGATTTTTCTCTATAAAACAGGTTCACCCCGGAAAACTTTTTCATAAGTTTCCGGAGTGAGTTTCTGCATGTTTTCTTTTTAGGTTTTCATGTCCGCTTTTCAAATGCTACGCCCGTGGCTTGGGTTTTCCAGCTTGCTTTTCTCTTCCTGCACCCACAGCGTGGGCTTTTCCGCTTTCTTTCCTGCTTCCACGCCCAGTTTTCGCTCTAGAACTGTGCATTCAGCTTCTGAGATGGTTTTTCTTGCTTTTTCTTTGCTTCCCACACCCACAACATGGGTTTTTTAGCTTTCTTCGACTCTTCCGCGCCCAGTTTCCGTTCCGGGACTTCACGATTAGCTTCCGGGGTGGGTTTTCTTGCTTGCTTTTGTTCTCCTACGCCCACACCGTGGGTTTTTCCGCTTTCTTTCCTGCTTCCACGCCCAGTTTTCGCTCTGGAACTGTGCATTCAACTTCTGAGATGGTTTTTCTTGCTTTTTCTTTGCTTTCCACACCCACAACATGTTTTTTTAACTTTCTTCGACTCTTCCGCGCCCAGTTTTGGTTCCTGAACCGTACGATAAACTTCCGGAGTGGGCTTTCTAGCTTGCTTTTCTCTCCCTACACCCACGCCGTAGTTTTTTCTGCTTTCTTTCCTGCTCCCACGCCCAGTTTTTCACTCTAGAACTGCGCAATAATCTTCTGAGTTGGGGGATTCCGCTTGCAATCATTCTCATTTTTTATCGCACGAAAAAAACACTTCATTTTCTCGAAGTGGTTTTACGTTTGAACATATATTATGTTCCATTAATTAGTTTTGACAGTAATTGTTACACAATCTTTAAGACCTTCATATGCTGTCTTATTACTCTTATCCCAAGATGAAGAATTAGTAGATTCTGTATATACATAATAAATTGCATCTGCTTCTGTTCCTTCTGAATACTTAACTCCATAAACCGTATAAGCTTTATGCTTATCTGCACTTGCAGCATCTGCTTCATATGCCTTACCTGTTTTAATTTCTACAATATTTGACTTTGGTACATCTGCTGTACTGAGAATATCGGCTGTGTCTACATCCTTTGGCTCAATGCCCTTGGCATAAGCACTTGACAAATCAGCCTGTGCTGCTGTGAGTACACTCTTTGCGTTCAATACAACCTGCTGTCCCTTTGCCTTGTCAATATAACCAAGCAATGCTGGTACGAGGATTGCTGCCAAAATTGCGAGAATTACGATAACAACAATCAGCTCTACCAAAGTAAAACCTTTGTTTTCTTTCATCTTTTTCATAATCATTTCCTCCTTAGTTCTTTTGTTTTTTGATATGAAAAATCTTTATAAGTATAGCAAATCTTGCTATTACTATCAACTTTTTTCTCCCTTTTTCGAGGGATTCTCTTATGGTAATTTTTACCATTCACTCCACATCTATCCACACTGCATTTTCTGACTTACATTATTTACTTCGGAATCTGCAGCCGGGTTCTTAACCTATTTTATAACTATTGGTCAATTTCTATCAGTTCCAGTCATTTACCACCCATAGATTAAGTTGTTCAACAGCCCTTATTACAAATACTGATCGAGCTCTGCCACATCATTTGAGTATTTATAAGCCATCTGACGGTTGATCATACCGCTCTGGATCAGGCGGGACAAGTCACCATTTAATGTATGCATACCCACGGATGAACCAGACTGCATCAGGGAACCTAACTGGTGACATTTATTCTCACGAATCTGGTTACATACCGCATCCGTACCAACCAAGATTTCTGTGGCTACTACCCGTCCGTTTCCTCGTGCATTTGGAATCAGGCACTGTGTAATAACACCATTTAACACGCTGGCGAGCTGTGTCCGTACCTGATTCTGCATGCCTGCCGGACAGGCGTCAATGATTCGATCAATCGTCTGTGCTGCACCCGTCGTATGCAGGGTGGACATAACCAGATGTCCGGTCTCTGCCGCGGTCAATGCTGCAGAAATTGTCTCGTAATCACGCATCTCTCCAACTAAAATAATATCCGGATCTTCACGGAGTGCACTTCGAAGTGCCGATGCAAAGTTTGTGACATCTCTTCCAGCCTCTCTCTGGTGGATCAGTGCCTTCTTTCTGTTGTATACATACTCGACCGGATCCTCAATCGTTATGATATGTTCCGGGCGATTCTCATTGATATAATCAATCATAGAAGCAAGTGTGGTTGATTTACCGGAACCGGTTGGTCCTGTCACAAGAATCAGTCCACGTGGCTTATCCGCCAGTTCCCGAAGCACGCTTGGAAGTCCAAGCATCTCCATCGATGGAATCGAAGAATTCAGGAGACGGATTGTCGCTGCCATCTTGCCATCCTGTTTAAATACATTCACACGCTGACGGTTACCATCCGGGGTACGGATCGCAAAATCTGCATCTATGCCTCGCTCGAGATTCTCCCGCTGTTCATCTGTCAGAAGCTCTGCGAGCATCGCGATGATCTCGCCGTCGCTTGGATTGGTCGGTGCATTCTGCAAGCGACCATTGATTCGATACATAAGTGGCATACCTACTGTGATATGAATATCCGAGCATCCCATCGAGCGTGCTTCCATTATCATCTGATCTATCATCATATATATCGACCTCCTCTCGTATTTTTTATCTTTTTCTTGTGCTTTTTATCATATTTTTTACTTTTTTCTTCTGCTTGTTGCCAGCTTCCAGTATGGGTTTTCCAGCTTGCTTTTT
>DJEI01000075.1:2018-2640 GCA_002431865.1 Lachnospiraceae bacterium UBA5902 | reverse complement strand
CCCCTTCTGATTTGATGGTTTCAGTGTAGCATAGGAATGTATCAAATTTGTATCTATTCCAGATAAATATTAAATAATTGCAATTATTACAAACTTGCGAGTGTCTGGCCAAGTGCCTTCAGCTCATCTTCTGCGTCCGGACCAGGTGTTCCGTTTACTGCGATACCCTCGCCATTTACAACAGTTGCGCCATCTGCAACGATACGATCCTCCCAGTCACGCATCCACTCTTGATTTCCCCAGCCGTAAGAGCCAAACAGTGCAATCTGCTTTCCAGCGATCACGCCATCAAGCTCACACATAAATGGCTCCATCTGTGTCTCTTCGAGCTGCTCTGCACCCATAGATGGGCAGCCAAGTGCAATCACGGATGCATCCTTTAATGCATCAACACTTGCCTCATCTACCGTGATCAGCTCTGCCTCACCGCCTGCGGCTGCTACACCGTCTGCGATACTGCCTGCCATCATGGCTGTATTTCCTGTTCCGCTCCAATATACAATACTTACTTTGCTCATAACTTATCCCTTTCTTTTTGTTATATATTTGGCGTTTTGCAAGTCACAGCTCAGACTGCGATCTCCCGGATTGTCTTACCCTCCAGAATCTCCTGCAGCACATG
>DJEI01000075.1:0-1940 GCA_002431865.1 Lachnospiraceae bacterium UBA5902 | reverse complement strand
TTCCAATATCCGTAAAAGGAAAAATTCTCTCCATCATTCTCCATAAATCCTAAGATATCCTCAATCGGATACTCCAAGAAAGCTCCCATCTCATGCGGATATGCAATCTCCCCTCTGCTATACTGTTCCACACGCGAAAACAGTCTATGCAGCATCGCAGAAAAATCATCTGCCGGATAGCCATAACCACGCAGAAATTTCTGTACCTTCTCAGACAGAATGTAGCGTTTGAGCGCTTCTCTCCGATACAAAAATAACATGAATTTATTCGCTTTGATTTTTAGAAGATGATAAGAAATCCCGGTTCCCCGCACAAGCTTCCGGATCATGTAAAACTCCTGCATTGTCACCGTAATCAGATTCGAAGCCTTGCTTCCCTTGATCACCGGTGCACAATTGACCGCCATCATCACGGCTGTGTTTTTTTCGAGATCGTTTGATTGTTTGATTTGAACCAGTTCCTGTATTGGCATATTGTTTCCTCACCTTGATGCACATAAGTTAGCCTTAACTAACTATATGCATCATACAGGAACTTATTTTGAAAATCAAGAATTATATATGAGAAAATATATCATTTGTTGTTCTGTAATGGCATCAGGACGATTCCCTGTCCGTGCTCCGTCGTATATTGCAGCGTCTGCAGGTTCTCTAAGTCTCCAGATACCCGGAGTGTGATCAACGCTCCATTTTTTATCTCATTTATCTCTTCTGTGTCCGGGTAAGGGATTGTCACAGAGGCAACCGGCATATACTTCATCGCACTTGCCGTGTACAGCTTATTTTCCCCAAGGACATCCCGTATCTGCACATTTTCATAGAAGTCCAGAAGCGTTGTTGTCTGTGTAAGTTTCGTGTTGTTTGTCCAAGCAAGCAGGATCGTCCCACTCTCTGTCATATAGACGATATTCTCCACGCTGTTATCATACTTCGTAAATGTGATCTTCCAGAGATATGCCGTATAGGTATTGAAGCTGGTGTCGGTGTAACAGTAAAGCTCTGACGAATACGAATACAGATTGTCATACTGGATCTGCACCGAATACGGATACACGCCCTGCTTGTAATAGACATCCAGCTGTTTCTTCGCAAGCTCGACCGCCTCGACTTCATCCAGAAAGCCCTCTGTGATCTCGCATTTTGTCATGTTGCTATCCCATGTACCGGAAATCAGCTTGATCCGGTCAACAGCCGAAAGATTCGACGATGTATTGCGTGACATCATTGTTCCCGCTTCCAGATAATATTCCTCCGGTGCCACCTCGACGTGATCCGTCTGTTCTGTGAGCATCCGGGCAAGCAGATATTTCGGTGCTACGATACTTAGTACGACGATCAGCGCACAACAGGCAAAGAGCAGTCCGACACGTATTTTATTGTTCTGTAAGATTTTTCTCATGAAATACCACCCACATTGTTGTACCTTCTCCAACTGTACTTTCGATCTCCAGCTTCTCCCCGTGGCTTTCCACAATGGATGCCGCAAGCGAAAGTCCAAGACCTGCACCGCCTTCTTTCCGTGAACGCGATTTGTCTACCATATAAAACTCATCGAAGATTCTTTGTAAATGTTCCTCACTGATACCAACGCCAAAATCCTGCACGCCGATCTGCACGCCATCGTCCGTCTGCTTCGCAAAGAACCGGATCTCACTTCCTTGCTCTGACGCCTTTCCGGCGTTGTCTATAATATTGATAAATGCGGATTTCAAAAGATTGCTGTCTCCATCAATCCTCGCTTCCACCGTCGTACAGGCAAGCGTCTGGTTCTTCTGTGCTAAGATTGGCGTCACACTCTCCGCAACCTCCTGCATGAAGCTCACAACTGGGATCGGTTGAAACTCAATCTTTCTGTGTTTTGTGTAAATGAAATCAAACAGCTTCATCGACATCGCCTCAAGACGTTTTCCTTCATGAAAAATATACGATGCCGCAAGCAC
>DJEI01000061.1 GCA_002431865.1 Lachnospiraceae bacterium UBA5902 | reverse complement strand
CGATAACGCCTCGATCACAGCCTCTACTTTCTCTGTAAGTGCGCGATCCTCGGATAATTCCTCTGTGATTGCGAGAGCTTCATCCTCCGCTGCATAATCATAGAACGGCATATCCGAACTGCTATCTACCGATTCCATAGTCTGTGCATTTACAGAATCCGTGTCTGCCTGTGTGGTGTTCTCCTTTAGGTATTCCAACGCTTCCTCATTTGCAAGCTTTGCGCTCCACGCATAAAACGCTTCTGTCTGTGGAAGTGTCTGCACATTCGCATATATTTTCTCATATACCTTCGGCATCAGCTCTGCCGCAGTCTTCTCATCTGGAATAATCGTATGCAGCATCGTATAAACCGTCTGCGATGTTGCATAATAAAAACTCTCATATCCGCTGAAATCTCCAGACTGAAATTTCTCAATTTGTTCTGTAATAATTGGTTCCATCTGTACTCCCTTTACTTCCCATCACCTTCAATGGTCCGATCACATAGGTAAGCGCCCCCATATAGATCACCATCCCATGTTCACATTCTACCACACTTCCCGGCTCCGGGTTTGCTAACTTCGTCCGGGCATCTCCATCCATGATCAGGAATTTGCTGCAGCCTCGCGAATCCATCGCCCGCCACGGCGCATCATAGTACCGCGTCCGGAAAAACGCCCACACTGTTGCCGGACTTACAACCGCATCCTCGCCGCCACCAAAGACGAACACATCCCCCGGCGAAACCATCACCGGCTTGACACGCCCATGCAGCCCGGAAGATAGCTTCTTCTGATTGCGGATCGTACCGTTCTTCGGGTTTTCGTCCATGTAAAACCAGATACCGTCCATATTCTGGAACCGCCCATGCCTGCGGCTGATCGTTGTTGCATGCATCGGGATATCAGGTGTATGCTCCTTCGATATCCGTCCAACCTCCCAGACAACCTGATTGTCCAGCAAATAGATATTCAATTGTCCATTTTCAATTACGATTAAATTATTTTCCATCCTACCATATATCCGTATCGAGATCCGGAAGCTCCGAGAGAAATGCGTCGATCTCCGGCAGGTCAAGCTCCAGCAGCACCTTGCGCGCATAACGGCATAACTCATCTGGATCAAACTCCTCCGATTCCGTATCAAGCAGATTGTTCAGCTCCGCATCATCCAGAATAAACAGGATCACACTCTCAAACAGGTTCTTCGCACACAAAGGTTCCATATGTGCCAGCGTGAGCATCTCGTCGATCTGCTCATGATCCATACTCAGATGCAAGCCCAGCGAGATGATCTTGTTCCGCGTTGGATACCATTTGTTCTGGCGTATCGCAGACACACACTGCCGCAGCGATGAAGACCAGCTCTGTCCTTCTGCCAGATTCGCCACACTCGACGAATACCGCTGGTAATTGATCGTCACATACATTTTCACATAGGCATAGAACTTCTGATATGCCGAGGAAAAGGTTGCGATATTGTCATAGATAAACTGTGTCAGGGCATCTGCATCCTCCACCTGCGATAACCGCTCGGCAAACTGCGCCGTATTGATATCCGGGATTTCCATATCCGTATCCGCCGTCATGTTCTCCTTAATCTGCGACAATATGTAATCATAGGCGGTCAGTCCATACGCTTCCTCGCACTTCTCCGACTTGCGATTATCTACGCACCCCATATCAAACCTGTGATTTAACACGTAAATACAGACACAGTCTTCCAGGCTCTTCGAATAAAGCTCCGGGTACTGCCCGTACCGACGCAGAAGCTGGTTCATCTTCTCTAAGTCATACTCCGCTGCCATGCCGATTCGAAGAAATGTCTCGCGGTTCTTCGGGATAGCGCCTTTACACCATTTGTCGACCGACACCCGGCTCACGCGGCACCGCTTCGCAAATGCAGATTTCGTAAGTCCGCTCTCCGCAAGAATTTCCTGCATCTTCTGTATCCACAGCTCCTGCTGTGACTGCAGCAACGGAAATATCCGCGCTTTCAGCTCTTCCAGATCCTCACATCTTCCGATCTCTTCTCTTATAAATCTTGTCTCAAAATCATTTTCTTCCATACTTCATCCTGTGAGATGCCTGTCACAGGCACCCGTTTACTCCATCGACTGTTCCTTGTATGCCTTACGAATCGGAATAATAGGCAACGCCATAAATACGAAAATCGAAATAAAAAATGCAACCAGACCGGTCACGATATCATACGGAAACGGCAGAATGATCCAGCCCCATTTTGCAATCTTTCCCGCCATCTTCACTGCGGTTTTGATGCCGCCGAAGAAGTATGAGATCAATCCGATCATCACACCATATCCACACATCGTCATACTCCATCTGCTCTGTGTAGCGAGGTTGATTACGAACCCCAATACTGTCATACAAGTTGCTCCAAGTGCAATATACTGCGCAATTTCCAATCTTTTCATTTTTACCTCTCCTTTGTTCGTTTGTTTTTTCAGCTCTTGCTGATGTCCTTATATTACACGAACAAAGGAAAGGTGTTTTCAGGCAAAGTTTACACTTGCCTATGCATTTCTTCCAAGCTCAAATGCTTTGTGGTTGAGTGCACGGAACTTCTCCGCAACGATCGCGTCGATTGCTTCCTCCCATGCTGCCTCCGGAATCTCCGGGAAATACTTCGAAAGTCTTCCCATGAGTGCGATATTTACCGCCTTGGCAGAACCTGCCTCCTCTGCAATAGCGAGGAAATCCTTCGCATCGACATTCGCACCGGCTGCCTCCATCTTGGCAATCAGATCCTGTGGATACTCCGCAGCACCTGTGATGACAGGCATCGGCTCCACCTCCTGTGTATTCACGATGATCTGTCCGCCCTTCTTCAGGTAAGAGATCCATCTTGCCGCTTCCAGCTTCTCGAATGCGACGATCGCATCTGCCTCGCCCTTGTCAATAACTGGAGAATACACCTTCTCACCATATCGTACATATGTGACAACGCTTCCGCCTCGCTGGCTCATACCATGCACCTCGGAAACCTTCACATCAAAATTCTGCTCTAACAACACATGTCCTAAAATCTTGCTGGCAAGCAACGTACCCTGTCCGCCGACACCGACGATCATAATATTCTTTGTCTCCATCTTACTTGCCCTCCTTTGCTGCCGGACACAATGCGCCGAATTTACACATCTGTGTACATACTTCACAACCGATACACAACGTCGTATCAATCACTGCCTTCTTGTCCCGCACAGAAATCGCAGGACATCCAATCTTCATACACATCTTACAACCAACACATTTGTCAGTATTCACCTTGATTGGCGGCTTATGTACCGTACCCTTAATCATAACGCATGGACGGCGGCTGATGATGATACTTGGCTCTTCTGCAGCAAGCTCTTCCTTCACGACACGCTCTACCTCTGCGAGATCGTATGGATCAACGACCGTGACACGATTGAATCCAAGTGCTGCGCAAAGCGCTTCGAGATTTACCTTTCCGGCTGGCTCACCACGCAGGTTCTTACCAGTTGTCGGGTTCTGCTGATGTCCGGTCATACCTGTGATCGAGTTGTCCAAAATAATCACAGTTGAATTACTCATATTGTAAGCAATATCTGTAATACCAGTAATACCGGAATGGATAAATGTCGAATCACCGATTACACCGACACTCATCTTCTCGCCCTGCTCGCCCATCGCTTTATTAAAGCCATGCAGACCGGAGCAAGATGCGCCCATGCAGACATTTAAGTCCATTGCATTTAACGGTGCTACGGCACCCAATGTATAACATCCGATATCTCCATAGACCATACACTTTAACTTTGAAAGAATATAGAAGATTCCACGGTGTGGACAGCCCGCACACATAACTGGTGGACGTCCCGGAATCTCATCGGCAAGTGCCAGCTCTTCCGGTGCCTCTCCGCCAAGTGCTGTGCGCACCAGATTCTGTGAGAATTCGCCACAGATCGGGAATGTCTCTTTGCCGACAACTTCCAGACCAAGCTTTCTGCAGTGATTCTCAATAAACGGATCTAACTCCTCTAAAACTACAACCTTATCTACATGCTCTGCGAAATCTAAAATCAGCTTCTCTGGAAGCGGCCAGATCATGCCAAGCTTCAGATAGCTTGCATTATCCCCGTACACTTCCTTTGCATACTGATACGATGTGGAGCTTGTGATAAATCCGATGGATGTATCGCCCATCTCCACGCGGTTCAGATCACAATCCTCTGCAAATGCAATCAGATCCTTTGTCCGCTGCTCCACGCGCACATGCGCATCGCGGGAATTCTTCGTCATCATAACCTTTGTCGGGTCCTTCTTGTAAGGAACCTGCTCTGGAACGACACGCTCCTCTGTATTTACAACACTCTGTGAATGTGCTACACGTGTGCACATCTTAAGGAATACAGGTGTGTTAAACTGCTCTGATAATTCATATGCACGCTTTGCAAATACGCACGCTTCCTCTGAATCTGCCGGCTCTAACATCGGCACCTTTGCCGCCTCAGCATAGTGTCTGGAATCCTGCTCATTCTGGGAAGAATGCATCCCCGGATCATCTGCCACGCAGACAACCAGACCTGCATTTAATCCCTGATAAGAGATCGTGAACAGTGGGTCTGCTGCCACATTCAGTCCAACATGCTTCATCGCCGTTGCGCTTCTGACTCCACCCAGACTCGCGCCATGTGCCACTTCCATAGCCACCTTCTCATTTGGAGCCCATTCACAATAAATCTCATCATATAAAGCAGCTTCCTCCGTGATCTCTGTACTCGGTGTACCCGGATAACTGGAAATCACTTTGCATCCGGCTTCGTACAGACCGCGTGCAAG
>DJEI01000056.1:24740-24951 GCA_002431865.1 Lachnospiraceae bacterium UBA5902 | reverse complement strand
GGCTCTGGAGGCCGAGGGTTCGAGTCCCTCTATCCACCCTCTTCTTTTAGATTGCAGGCTTTGCAAGAGCAGGTTTTTAATGGGCTATCGCCAAGCGGTAAGGCACAGGACTTTGACTCCTGCATTCGTTGGTTCGAATCCAACTAGCCCAGCTTTTTATTTTTATACGGGCCACTAGCTCAGTCGGTAGAGCACTTGACTTTTAATCAAG
>DJEI01000056.1:24518-24716 GCA_002431865.1 Lachnospiraceae bacterium UBA5902 | reverse complement strand
TAATCAAGTTGTCGGGGGTTCGATTCCCCCGTGGCTCACTCTTTGGCAGATGAATTCATCTGCTAATTTTTTATTAGGGGGCGACAGCCCGTGACCGAAGTAAGCGTAGCTTTCGGATGGGCATGGATTTAGCTTTCGTTCTTTCTTATTATAATATATTAATTTCATAATTTACATGCGGGTGTGGCGGAATTGGCA
>DJEI01000056.1:22370-24468 GCA_002431865.1 Lachnospiraceae bacterium UBA5902 | reverse complement strand
CGCGCTAGATTTAGGTTCTAGTGGGAGTTCCCGTGGGGGTTCAAATCCCCCCACCCGCACTAAAAAACAGCAATCAATCGATTGCTGTTTTTATACTGCCATTCACATTGCGCTTTTCAAAGAATCATACGGATAGCTTTCCTGATAGACAGTTTCTGGTGCTATATCTATTTCACCATCCATCCATGTAATAACGCCATGAAAAACGCTCATATTTTTCAATACTTCCTCATCTTTTAATGGTTCAAATGCACTTCCTGTCAACAATGTCGTATCAAATAATCTTTTTTCACCATTTGAAAATGTGACAAGAGACCATTCCTCCAAATCTACTCAACTCTGGCATATAATCCCCCCTTTAATATTTATCTCAAATATATCGTAACATCTACATTGTAATTTATCAATATATTTCAGACATACTTACTGGATTTTTCTATCCTCGAAATACCCCTCTCACCGCAGCCAGATACTCCTCCGGTCTATCCGCTTTCTTTACCTTCTTAAGCTCCCTCTCTGCATTCGGGAACATCTTACCCAGATAGAACCACACTTCCTTCATCTTAAAGAGAGCATCCCGCTCGGAGTCCATCTCTTCCCGATATCCAGCATACAACCGGTCATGATATTCCTTTAACTCTGTCGTTGTTACCCGCTGTCCCGTCCGAATCTCCCGTACCAGTCCCGGATTCGCAATGACGCCTCTTCCAAGCATGATACGGTCTACCTGTGGAAACTTCTCCTGGAACGCATGATAATCTTCCACCGTAAAGATATCTCCGTTATAACAGATTGGATGCACACATTGTTGCAATGTTTCCGCAAATACCGAAAGATTCGGATGATTGTTGTAGAAATCCTTCTGCAGCCGTGGATGGATGATCACTTCAGAGACCGGATACCGGTTATAGATCTGTAGAATATCCTCAAATTCCTCTGGGAATTCCACTCCAATCCGTGTCTTCACAGATATCTTGCAGCTTCGTTCTTCTGGCTGTCTTTCCATTCCCTCAAACACTGTATCAAAGAACCGGTCTAACCGGTCTGGTTCCTCTAAGAATCCGCTTCCTTTTTTCTTGGATACAACCGTTGCCATCGGGCAGCCCAGATTCAAATTCACTTCCCGGTAACCAAGCTCTGACAAGGTGTTGCATGTCACAAGAAATTGTTCCACATCGTTCGTAAGAATCTGTGGCACGACATACATGCCCCGATTATGCTCCGGTGCCACGTCCTTCCGCTCCCGCGTCTTCAATATTTTCTTCTTCGATGGTGCGATAAACGGCGTTACATACTTATCCATATCGCCAAACATCGTCTGATACACAGTTCGATATACATATCCTGTCACAGATTCCATCGGTGCCAGATAAAAATGTACCTTCTCAGATTCTGTATGACTCACTGCAACTCTCCTTTATCATCTACATTTTCTTCCACATGCTTCGGGCGGAATATATACATCAGGATTGCCTTACATATATTGTCCGCGATCATGCAAAGCCAGACTGCCTTTAACCCCAGTCCAAACATATTTACACACAAAAACGTACCAAGTATCCGGATGCCCCACATACTGACCGCCTCACATGCGAATACATGCTTCGTGCGCCCCATACCATAGGAAATACCCTCTAAGACGATCATCAGACCGAAAAATGGCTCAGAAAACGATACCAGCCGCAGCATCTTGCTTCCAATCTGCGCCGCATTGACCGAACTCGTGAACAGTTGCATAAACGGATATGCAAATAAGTAAAGTCCGATGCCATTTACCACCATAATCAATAGCGTGATCAATAATGATACCCGCTCCGTCGCTTTTAATTTCCGAATATCCTTTTCTCCTAGCGCATTTCCGACCAATGTACTGGTCGCCACCCGCAGTCCATATCCTGGAATATAGACGATCTGCTCCGCTGTAATGGCAATCGAATGTGCTGCAAATATCATCGTTCCCATGCCAGATACCATTCGTGCAAACGCAATGTATCCAAAGCAGCTGACGAAGGTTGTGCCAAGTGCCGGAAGTCCGATTGTAAATGTCTCTGACAGGATCTCCCGGTCAAGTTTCCTGTCCTCTCGCATTGGTCGAAGT
>DJEI01000056.1:0-22323 GCA_002431865.1 Lachnospiraceae bacterium UBA5902 | reverse complement strand
TCCGCCGATTCCAAAGCTGATGCAGGACGCGACCGCCGCACCTGCCACGCCGAGATTCAAACCATATATAAACACCGTATTCAACAGGATATTTAACACATTTTCACCCACGCTGATAAACATCGGCGATTTGGTATCCTTGATAGATCGTATCATCGCAGAGAATATGCGGGAGGATGCCCGGAATACGAGTGAAATACTCGTAATCGTGAAATATGTGCTTGCCGGTTTTACAATATCCGGCTCGACTCTCATCCACACCGGAATATACGGCGCCACCACAAGCGCGATCACTTCCAATAACGTTCCGATCGTAAATGCATATAAGATTGATTGTCCAGCCAGTTTCTTCAGTTTGGCTTCGTCCCCGGCTCCATTTGCTTTCGAAGCGATTGCCAATACAGCAACCGCTATCGCACTTGGAATCGAATGGAGCAGCCATCCAATCGTTGTCGTCGTGCTGACTGCTGCCGTCGCTTTCTCTCCCAGGTGTCCGACCATTGCGGTATCGACATATTGGAGCAACGTCGACAAAACTTCTTCCAAGATTGTCGGAATTGACAAACTGATCAAAGACCGCAAGGCGGTTTTACAATATGTTTGCTTCATCGATTTTAAATCCTTCTGTTTACTTAAAAGAAGGGCTTATAAAAAGCCCTTCTTCGTAAATCTTATTTACTTATCGCTTCGTTTCTTTTTGGAAATACCCAGAATGATAATTCCAACGGCCGCGACGAGCATTACTACAGTGATTGGCGCAATTGGCGCTGCATCTCCTGTCTTCTTCACCGTGTTGGAAGATGTTGTTGTCGTAGTTGTTGTCGTGGTTGTCGTACTCGTAGTACTTGTCTCCGTCGTCGTAATCTCTGTGGTTGTATCCGTCGTTTCGGTGGTTTCCGTTGTTTCAGTCGTTTCCGTTGTTTCGGTCGTCTCGGTTGTCTCCGTCGTTATCTTGTCATACGTATTTGTATATGTAACATTTGCTGTCGCATGATCTCCGATTACAACCGAAGCCGTTTTGCCCTCCACTGCAGTCTGCGCATCTACCACATATGTGATCTTACTCAATGTATAACCATCCACATCTGAAGCAATCTCATTCACTGTATAACTACCTGCATTGCAACTGATTTCCTTTGACCACGTCTTACTGGCAGTATCATAAGAAAAATCTGCAAGACTATAGGTTGTCTTTGTACCGGTTGCATCCTCAACAACCTCAAAGCGAATTGTCTGCTCCGCATCTGTTTTGGATACACCACCCGCTACGGTCTTTGTCAACACAAGCTTCGCAGGAGCATATGTATTTTTCACAACGATTTTATCTCCAATGCTTCCACTTGCTGGTTCGTAAGAAGTCGCATAATTTGTAACCTCTGTCTCTCTCACACTATACGATATCTCAACGCCATTCTCGTATTTGTCGAGATCTGTAAATGTACCCTTCCAGTTATTTGTCTTATCCAGTTTCAAAGTCTTTGCTGTTGCAACACCATTCTTATAAAGAGTTACTGTGATCGCACTATGACCATCTGCTGCCAGGTTGTCGCCAACCCACTTCTTTTCAACCTCGATATCACCCTTTTGTGTTGTATATGAATTTCGAACCTCAAATACACCGTTTTCACCAGCATCTTTTGCTGTCACAGTTGTACCAGAAGCATTCTTCTTCACATAACTTACAATATATCCGGCTGGTACATCGACTTCTTTGACTGTATATACATATTCTGTATTTGCTGCTACATCACTGTACTTCGGAAGCTCTGTCCATGTATAAGTCCAATGATTTGTTTCACTCAAAGTTACCATGTCATATACATTTCCATCATACATTAACTGTACCTGTATGCTGGTTGGTCGTTTCCGATCATTATTATTCTGATCATCCCATACCTTTGTCACCGTTCTTGTCGTAGACGGATAAGAGTTTGTAACTGTAATAGATCCATTTCCTGTTGTTGTATCAACTGTCATCGGGCTGTAAGATACACCATAGCCCTGTGGTACAGCTACCTCTTTGACTGTATACTCAATCTCCTGTCCAGCCTCATTATATGGAAGGTCATTCCATGTATAAGTCCAGTGATTTGCCGCTTCCAGTGTTACAGCAGTTCCAAATGCAGAACCATTTGCATACAACTGAACATTTACACTCGTTGGACGGGATGTAGAATTATTATCCGCCCATACTTTATCGACTGTAATGTCTCTTGTAAGAACTGCATGTGTATTCGTGATCGTTGTGGCTGATCCTGCTGATACAGTAGCTTTTGTATAGCCTGTGACTGTACCAACTTCTTCGACCGTATACACGATATTGTTTCCTCTTGCATCCTGCTTATTCAGATCATTCCATGTGTATGTCCAATGGTTTGTCTCATTCAATTCCTGCGTTGCATCCGGATCTGTTACAGCCACGCCATCTGCCATAAGCTGTACCGTAATTGGTGTCCGCAAACCATCGCGGTTGTTGTCATCTTCCCATACTTTTGTCACTGTATGACTGACTTTATCCATCGAATACTGGTTTGTGATAACCGCCAGATACGTTCCATCGCTCTGCTTCCGGATTACAGAAGACTTCTGTGAATATCCAGCCGGCATACTTGCGGTATCCTCAACAACCGAATACTTGATCTCTACACCGTTCTTATAAACTGGCAGATTGTCCCAGCTTGCAGTCCAGTTGTTCACTGCATTCAATACAATATCTGCCTTTGATGCTTTAACTCCATTTTCCATCAGAGATACCGTAAGACTGGTTGGTCTTGCCTGATCTGCATTATTATTATCATCCCAATCCTTGCGGATCGTCACCTTGGTTGTCTGTAAGGTGTTCGTGATATCATAGCCATTTGTCACATATGCCGTCGTATATCCGGAAACCGGTGTTTCTTCTACCTTATACTGGATTTCCTCATCTGTACCTGCATAGTATTTATCCAGATTATCAAAGGTAAAGCTCTTCGTCGTTTCTGTTGTACTCAGACTCTGTGTTTTTACCAACTCCCAATCGGCTGTCGTACCATTCTTCAATCGATACAGCTTCAACTCAATGCTGGATGGGCGATACGCTTCATATCCCGTATCTATCCATGTCTTAGTTCCTGATACAGATGTCTTTTCCGTTGTATTCTCAAAGATGACTGTATCTAAGCTTGTGCCTGCACTGCCGCTCGCAGCATTATTCACATATTTCTGTACAGAAGTGACTGCGACATCCAATTTGTTGCTTGCAGTATTCTTAGTCACATTTACCTTGACTACATAATACGTATCATCTTTTGTAACACCTGCATAACCAGATTCTTTTTCATAAATCTTGTAAATATGCTCTCCGACATCTCCTGCCACCGCAGAGTCATATGTCAGTGCTGTAAATGTTACGGTTCCATTTGTACTTCCCCTGGTTGTTCCCGTAGCAACCTTTGCTGTCTTTGTTGTCAGATCTGCATTCAGTTCATCCACTGCAAATCCTGCAAATGTATAGTCGGCTGAATAGTTCGTTGCACTATCCAGCTTCTTTAATGCAGTAAATGTAATGCTGCCGGATGTCCGAATCATAGTATTCACGATATTATAAGTACCTGCAGGGTAACTTGTCATATATCCGGCAACCGGTGTCTCTACTACCTTATATGGAATCTCAGTAGCCGTTCCCGGATAATACTTTGGCAGTGTTCCAAACGAATACTTCCATGCACTTGTTGCATCTACGGTCCTGATTGCTCCGACCTGTTCCCAATCGGCATCGTCATTCTCGTTTCCACCTTGCTTCAACTTATATAACTTTACCTGAATGCTAACCGGACGATCTGCTGTGGTACCGCCAACCCATGATTTTGTACCCTGAATCGTCGTAGTCACGGTCGTATTATTAAATACAACCTTTGAAGCCGTGGTACCTGTTCCTGCACTGTTATACTTCGTAATCTTACTGCATGTTGCAACCAGCTTTGTCGGATTTGCAGCATCATCCGGTGCAACATCTACCGTCAGAATATAATAGTTCGTATCCGTTGTTACATCTTTGTACCCAGAGCTTGTCTCATAAACCTTGTAGTAATGTTTTCCTTCATCTCCTGCTGTTGCAGAACTATAACTTGCCTTACCTGCAAATGTAATTGCTCCCGTTGCATTTCCATCGGTTGTTCCGGTTGTAATGTCCTTCACCTTGGTAGCATTATTTGCTGCATCTGCCGATACCTCTTCCACTACAAAATTATTAAAGGTATAGGTATTTCCAGTTGCGTAATCGGTTGTACCATCCAACTGCTTTGTAGCTGAGAAGTCGAAAGAACCTGTATAATATGTAGACTTCTCATTTTTATATGGAAGATTATATCCCGTATCAATTGTAAATGTCTTTCCTTCATATTCACTCGGAATCGTTATGTTCGATGTTTTTTGAAGTACAAAGTAGAACGAATCCTTCCGAACATCAAATCCATCTGCAGCAGATACTTCCACCAACTCATAAATCTGATCATAATTCAATCGATCAATCGTCAGCTTACCAGCAACCTCATCGGTTACTTTCAGCTCATCCGTATCCTGTACCAAGTTACCACGCGTCATGGTTCCCGTTGCAGAATCATAGGTTGCCAGATACAAACGGAATGTAGAATCTTTCAGTGCATGTGTCGTTCCTGCTGCATCTGTCCAATATTTATATAACTCAATCGTACCATACTCAGATTCTGCCTCATGCTGTCCTTTGGTGAACACCTGTCCCTGGAATGTTTTCGATCCACCCTGATCTGGCTGATACCCATTTAATGTAAACGTATTGGAAGACTGTTCATCCGTCAATGTTATCGAACTATTTCCTTCCATAAACTTCAGATTACATTTCGTTGTATAGGTTATCTTCAAATACTTGCTATCCGGTAATTCAAACTTAAGTGAATTTGAAGATCCATCATAGCTGACTGTATAATCGGTTCCGCTTGTCAATAATGTTTCCGTACCGCCATTTACTTCATATACCTTAATGCTCTGCATATTATAAGAGAATGCAGTACCAAGTTTATCCACAGCCGTTAATTTTCCATTTCCCGGTACCAGATCATAAGCACCCTTGTTGACTTCGATCGTATACTCCGCTGTATTATATTTACTGTTATCTGCACCTGTCGTATTATCATAGGTACCGTAAAATACTCCATCCTTCGATACCAATGCTGGTGCCGTCAATGTCGTTGTCGTCGATACTGGTGTTCCAACATTCGTACTACCTATCTTTAGCTGTGCAGAATTCGTAAAGGTTTCTGTTCCCTTCTTTGCAAAATCCTCCAGACTTGTTACTTCTGTCGTATACTCAATCCGGACATGTGTCTCTGTTCCCGCTGAAGCCGCACGGTTTTCAATGGCATTCACCAATGTAATATAATCTTTAGTAATTGGAATCGTAAAACTTGCAATTCCATTTTCTTCGCTTGTCTGAAGATCAATATTCGGTATCGTTGCCCCATCTGCAAAATACGGCATATCCGATAACTTACCCGCTGTATTATGCGCTACATCTCTGACATAAAAATATGCCGTTATCGTGCTGGAAGATAATTTCATATCCGTTGGTAATGTATCCGCAATCGTAACAGATTCTCCATCTGAAAGCGCCATGGAATTCAATGACACATCTAACATGTAGCTAATCTTACCTGTTTCATCTACTTTTGCAGTGACTGTCTTATTCAAAGGTGGCAATGGGTTTGTATAAGACGCATCATCACTTTTCTTCGTATCAACATTGTCTGTGTTATGTCCAAATGTTGCTGTATTGGCAAATTTCCGCTGTACCTGATTTAAATCCGTATTTTTTACTTTCGTTTTATATTCCACAGTTATGCTTGTTACAGGATTACTTCCTGTAAACAAATCATCGTTAAAATCAAACTCATAATCATACCCCTGATTGTTTCCTTCTGAATCCGGCTTATATGTCACATAGGAATTTGAAATATTCGCGCCATTCGCATCTGTCGCATCAATTGTTGTTGATGTTCCATCCTTATACATAAATGTGATTGATGTACTATACATATCCGACATGCTGCCGGCATTTCCAGCATAGCTTCGCATATCATCTTTCATATATACATTCTTAATATTCTCAGGAATATCTGTCACAGATACCTTCCAGAAAATATAACCATCCTGCATTTTCACAGCATCTTTTTTAATGTAGAAATCCTTTCCCGGCGTCTTTACAGTTCCGGTTCCCGTATATTTATAACCCTTATCTGTTGTAAGAGTTACATCATTTTTGACATCCAGTTTAGTTGCAGAATTCATGTAATCATCTGTTACCTTTGTGTAAACAGTTGCCGTATATACACCATTGTTCTCCTTAAAGTCAGAAGCGGACAATGTCTGGTTTGTACCTCCCAGTGGATTGCCATCCTTATCACACAATGCAGATCCGATCTCTGGCATATCCTCAATTGTGCCAGAACCAAGCAACGCATCCAAAGAATCATACTCTCCTGCATAATCCTTCAGATCAATCGTAATCGTCCATGTCACAACCTTGGAAGTTTCATCCAACGAACCTGTTTTCTTTACTTCTGGTCTTGTCACATCGTAAGTTGCTGATGTAGTTCCCGTTTTTGTTTCCTTTTTATTATTCTTATATGTATAATCGACTGTATTCCTATAAGAATCATTATTTGCATTATCTGGATTAAAAATACCTTCATCCGTCTGTACATCATAAGTAACTTCCACAGTTGTAGTACTGCCATCCGATGAACCAAGTTTTTTCAAAGCATTTGCCAGATCATCAAAGCTTCCATATGTGGTATTCGCAGTGACATTTGAATCATTGCTGCTTGCAATCTTGATTTTGGATATATTCTTTAAGTTTGCACCTAAACTATCTGTCAAAGATACCTCTGACACAGGACCAGTCGTTTTTAGTGTCAGCTTATATGACTGTTTCCATGTCTTTGTACCCAGATCATAAGCAGCTTTTCCGTTGGTTGTCTTCTGAACTGTCAATGTGCTTGTTGCTGATCCATCATCGTAAGTCACACCTGAAACTTTTATCTGTGCAGTTCCAATCGTTATTTTATCTCCGGATTCCTTGCCTTCTTCTGTTAACTTTACTTTTCCGGATATTGTTCCATCTCCCTTTCTTGTGTTTTCCTCCAAGAAATCCTGATTATCCAAGCAAATGTATGCATAACCGCCACTAATATAAATATAACCGACTTTTTTTCCATCAAACAGAATGTCCTGTTTTCCGGATATCAATTCAAGGTTATTCAGATCATTAAAATTAACCTTGATATAAACAGGACGTCCATCTCTCGGGATTTTACTGTTATCTAACTCCCATTTATATTTTAAATTAAACTCGTCACCCTCGTATACTTTTGATACCTGGTTCAAATCCGTCTCCTGCCCATTATGTTTAACACTGGCAGTAAAACTCATCGTTATTCCATCTGCTGTATCATCATATGCCTCGTCCCAAAGAGAAAGGTTTATGGAATCATCTGCCACATTTTGTGAAGTCTCATCCAGATTCTCTTCATATAATGACACTCCATTTTGATTTTCCTGTGGTATCACCACTTGTTGTGTCTGACTCTCTTCGCTTTGAACCGCATCCGTTACAGTTGCAACACTCTCTGCCTCTCCGCCTTCTGCAATCGGTGTATAGCTGATGTTCTGGAATAATGAAAATAACATCAACATAGAAAGCAGAAATGCAATCACTTTTTTCTTGTTTTTTTGTTTGTTCATAAACTCCATCCTCCATTTTCTTTTTAATGCATCCTCGCATTTATGCATTGGAACCATCTATGATAAGCTCTGACATCCCTCTGTTCAGAGTAAAGTTAAGTTATGAATTATTACTGTTCTATTTTTATATCGACAGTAGTCCACTATCGCATAATATTTTACATCAAAGTGCTTGTGTTTTCAACATATCACTCCTATAAATTTGTGTTTTTTTTGACTATTAAAACGCAAAAAGCCTGCCACATCAATTCTGATGCGGCAGGCTTTTGTAACCATCTTCCGAAGTACGTTTTATTCTTCGTCCTTCTTCTCCTCTGTGGATGTCTCTGCATCGTCATCATCAAAGAAGCTATCATCAAAGTCATCATCGTAATCGTCAAAATCATCTAAGTAATCTGGTGTCAGGTACTTATAAACTGCTACGCAGATACCTACGATGATTGTCAGAATACCAACGATCAATGCAACAGAGAAAAACGCGTTTTTTGCTTCTGTCACGCATTCGTCTTCTTTTACAACTTTTACTTCGTCACAACACTTTTTCATAGTTTTCTACCTTCCTTTCATCGCTACTGATAAACTAATTTTACCACAGCTTATCCGATATTTCTACCGTGATTTACAACTTTTTCATTTTTACAAGCGATGCAAATAAATGTTTTTCTCCAACCCGGTCAAAATTTACAACGATTTCCTGATCTCCGCCCGATGGAATCACATCGATTACCTCGCCATTTCCAAATTTGATATGGCGTACCCTGTCTCCGACCTCATAACTAACCAGTGCCGACGCTGTATTCCCCATCGGAAATGCCTTTCCAAATCCCGGATTCGCACTTGGGTTTGCATTTGACGCAGCAGATCGCGTATACGGATTGTTCCTGCCATATGCCTTTAACTGGATTACCTGTTCTGCAGGCTTTTTCGACGGAATCCGATCCATATTCGCCGGTGTATAACCAAACGCCTTCTCTTCGTACTCCAGATAATGCTTCGGAATCTCCTTAACAAAACGCGATACTTCCTCGAAATTCGTCGAACCATGCACCATCCGCTGTCCGGCAGCCGTCATATACAGCTTCTCCATTGCACGTGTGATTCCGACATAGCAAAGTCTCCGCTCCTCTTCAAGTGCATCTGGATCATCGGAATCCAGTGACATGCCACTTGGGAATAACCGTTCTTCCATACCAGTCATAAATACATACGGAAACTCCAAGCCTTTCGCGCTATGTAAGGTCATCAGCGTCACCTTTGCCGTTGGCACACCATCCTCATCTTCCTCCTCGGTATCTGCCACCAGCGCAATATCCTCGAGAAGCCCGGTCAATGTTGGCACTTCCGCACTCTCCTCATAGGTAACGATCTTATTTTTTAATTCCTCTAAGTTATCCAACCGGGTACGCGCTTCATCCGTAGCTTCCGCCTCCAGCGCTTCGCGATATCCGCTTTCATCCATGATTGCATCGAACACTTCACTGATGAATTCGCCATGTATCAGACGCGCCTTAAAGCCTTCCATCATATCCGTAAACTTACGGATCTTCTCTACATTTCGTGTCATGCCAGGTACTTCATCGATATCTAACAGTGCATCATACAGATTATATCCATTGGACTGCGCATACATATCAAGCTTATCCACGGTCGTCGCACCAATACCACGCTTCGGTACATTGATGATACGCTTGATTGCCTGATCATCGACCGGGTTTGCGAGCACCTTCAGATAGCTTACGAGATCCATGATTTCCTTTCTTCCGTAGAAGTTCTGTCCACCATAGATTTTATATGGAAGATTCTCATACAGAAGTTTTTCCTCAAGCACACGGGACTGCGCATTGGTACGATACAAGATTGCGATATCATCGAGTGATACCCCCTGATTCTTCAAGGTCTTGATCCGGGACGCAACACCATTTGCCTCCTCGTACTCCGTGCCGTACCGGGTAAATGTTACCTTCTCACCATCCTCCTGCTCTGTCCAGAGGCGTTTATCCTTTCTGCCCTCGTTATTCGCGATCACCGCATTTGCAGAATTTAAGATATTCGCCTTGGAACGATAGTTCTGCTCCAGTTTTACTACCTTGGCATCCGGATATTCTTCCTCAAAATTCAGGATATTATAGATGTTGGCACCACGGAATTTATAAATACTCTGGTCATCATCACCCACGACGCACAAATTCCGGTATTTCGCCGCCAGCATCTTCACCAATATAAACTGTGTATGATTCGTATCCTGATACTCGTCCACCATAATGTACTTAAACCGTGTCTGATATTCAGCAAGCACATCCGGATTCGTCTCAAAAAGGAAGATCGCTTTGAAGATCAGATCATCAAAATCAAGCGCATTGTTGCTCTGCAGACGCTTCTGATACTCCCGATAAACCTCTGCAATCTTCTGATCCCGGAAGCTTGCCGCATGTGCTTTCTCATAATCGTCCGGTGTCATGTACCCTTCCTTTGCCTTCGATATCGCGGAAAGCATCGCCCGTTCCGGATAGAGCTTCGGGTCTAATTGCAGATATTTCAGCACTTCTTTTACAACTGTCTTCTGTTCACTTGCATCATAGATCGTGAAACTGCTTGTTCCACCGATCTTGTCAATATGTTTCCGTAGGATCCGCACGCACATGGAATGGAAGGTTGACACCCACACACTCTCCGCGCCAAATCCTACCAGATTGTCTACTCGTTCCCGCATCTCTGCCGCAGCCTTGTTCGTAAATGTGATTGCCAGTATATTGTATGGATTGACTGACATCTCATCGATCAGATATGCGATCCGGTGCGTAATGACTCTGGTCTTTCCAGAACCCGCACCCGCTAAAATAAGTAAAGGCCCGTCGGTTGTACAACAGGCCTCTGACTGTTTCTCATTTAATCCCGGCATCGTTTTACTGTAAACCCAGCTTTGCCTTCATCGCTGCCAGCTCATCCTGTACAGCTGCGTTTGGAGCTGCATCATACTTGGCTGCTAAACTGTCGATGCCACTCTCCTGTGTAGTCTGATTCAGTTCGGTCATGGCATTTGCCTGATCGAGCATTGCGTTTGCCTTTGCTTCCATACGATCAAAGGCAGCCATGCTGCTTGCAGAGTCTGTCAGATTGTTTGTCATCTTGTTCAGGCGGTTCTGTGTCTTTGCAACCTTCATCTTCGCCTTGATCGCATCACGGCGGGAGTCAAGCTGATTGATATCCGTTACAAGTTTGTCATGCATCTGACGCATCTTCATTGCATTTGCAGCAGCAACATCATACGTCTGCTGTAAGCTTACCTGCTTTGCTGTAAGCTGGTTCTTCTGCTCCAGGAACTTCATGGCATCTGCTTCATTTCCGGCAAGAAGTGCCTTCTCTGCGTATGCCTGCATCTTTGTAATCTCAGAATTTACCTCATCAAGCTCACGCTTGCATCTCTGCTCATCTGCCATAACAGCAGCAGTCTCTTTTTTAACCTCTCCCAGATCCTTTGTCAGATTGCGGAGTGTCTGATCGATCATCTTCTCAGGATCTTCTGCTTTATCCAGAAGTGCGTTGATATTTGAAGCCATAATGTCTTTAAATCTCTGTAAAATTCCCATTGTAATAAAACCCTCCTGTAATTCTCGTACTTCGTGTACTCACGATAGTTTCATTATACTTGATATACCACGCAAAGTAAAATGATATTTTGTTAAAATTTGGTGTTGTGACTGCAACTTGTCTTAGTTGTATTTTGCAATCACTTCTTCGTTTGCCTTCATGGCGCTTTCTTCCATCTGCTTTCTCTCTGCAAGGAGCTTTTCCTGTACTTCCTTGTGCTGTATACCGATAATCTGCAATGCAAGATATGCAGCATTCTTTGCGCCGTTGATTGCTACCGTTGCAACCGGGATTCCGGATGGCATCTGCACGATAGAGTAAAGTGCATCCTGTCCATCAAGCACCGAACCGGAGATTGGAACACCGATGACCGGAAGTACGGTCTGACTTGCAACAACGCCCGGAAGTGCTGCTGCCATACCTGCGGCTGTAATAAATACTTCTGTACCATTTCCATTTGCTTCCTCGATAAATGCGGAAAGTCCTGCATGTGCACGATGTGCTGACAGGCAACGCACATCAACCTGTACGCCATAGTCCTTCAGAATCTTAATTGCTGGCTCTACCTTTGGAAGGTCACTTGTGGAACCCATAATCACTGCTACTCTCATGTTATTTTTCCTCCTTAGTCGGCGGTTGCATCCGCCAGAATCATTATTGTACTATATTTTTGACGATTGCCTCCGACTGCACAATTTCTTTCGAAATCGTATACGCCCCAAGCAACCGTTTCTCTGCTTCTTCAAATACGCCCATATCATCGATATACATATAGGCAAGCACGTCGCCTTTTCGCACCGCATCGCCCAGATGCTTTCTGATATCAAGTCCGACACCTAAGTTGATCGTGCTGTCCTTCGTCGCACGGCCGCCGCCTAAGATCAGGTTCACCATGCCAACCTCGCTTGTGTTGCAGGATGTCAGATATCCATCTTCTTCACAGACGATCGGCACACAGTTTGCCGTGAGCTGGAATCTGTTCACATCGTCGATGTAACGGCCATCGCCGCCCTGCGCTTCGACGAACTCTTTGAACTTGGCGAGTGCCGCACCGCTCTCGATTGCTTTTTCACACTGTGCCTTCGCAGCTTCAAAATCATCGGATTTTCCTGCCGCCATGTACATATATGCCGCCAATGTGAGTGATACGATAAGCAGACGGCTAATGCCATGCCTGTCATAGCCCTCGCGGGTGGAACGGTTATTCTCTCCAGCCAATACCGAATCCGATTTCTCATCCGCATACGGTTCCAGATATGGCCTCACATCCTTCATCGACAACACCTGCACCGCCTCGATCACTTCAAGTGCATTGCCGACCTTGCAGCCGAGCGGTTCGTTCATATCGGTAATCACACCATAACACGTCCTGCCTGCGGATTTGCCGATATCGACCATGATCTGTGCGAGTGCCTTCGCATCTGCCTCGTTCTTCATAAATGCGCCGCTGCCACATTTCACATCCAGCACGATTGCATCCGCTCCTGCCGCAAGCTTCTTGCTCATAATAGAAGATGCAATGAGTGGCAGACTGTCGACCGTCGCCGTCACATCGCGCAGCGCATAGATCTTCTTATCTGCCGGTGCCAGATCGCCGGTCTGTCCGACGAGTGCCAGCTTCATGGAATTGACGTGTTCCATAAATTCTGTCTCCGGAATGCTCACGCAGAATCCCGGAATTGCCTCTAACTTATCAATCGTACCGCCCGTGTGCCCGAGTCCTCTGCCACTCATCTTCGCAACCGGTACACCCAGACTTGCGAGGATCGGAGCCACAATAAATGTCGTCTTGTCCCCGACACCTCCGGTACTGTGTTTATCCACCTTCACACCATGGATGGCTGCAAGGCTGAGCCGGTCGCCGCTTTCCGCCATCGCATGTGTCAGTGCGCAGGTCTCGTCGTGCGTCATGCCTTTGTAGTAGACACACATCAGCCACGCACTCATCTGATAATCCGGGATTTCTCCCTTCGTAAATCCTTCCACGATAAAACGGATTTCATCTGCGGTATGCTCTGCACCGCTCCGTTTCTTCATGATCATATCGTACATTCGATACATCTTACGTCACCCCCTGTGTCGTAGCTACATGATATCTTTTAAGAAACTCTTCCCGATTGCCTCCGCATCGTCCACACAGCTTCCAAGCAGGTACTCCTCCACGGTCTTTCCAATATCCGCAAAGGTCGGTCTCGTGCCAAGATCCGTTCCCTGCTTCAATCCCTTTCCATACATCAGAATTGGGATATATTCCCGTGTGTGGTCGGTTCCCTTAAATGTCGGATCACAGCCATGATCGGCATCCACGATCAAAATATCTTCATCCGTCATCTGCGCATACAGCTTCGGCAGCCATGCATCGAATTCTTCGAGCGCATTCTTATAGCCGAGCGTATCCCGGCGGTGTCCGTATTTCATATCAAAATCAACCAGATTCGTGAAGATCAGTCCCTCCGGTTCTGTCTGCATATAGTCAAGCGTCTTCTGCATGCCATCGGTATTTCCGGTCGTATGCACCGAAGCGCAGATACCGCTGCCGTGGAAGATATCACTGATCTTGCCGACACCGCATACCCGCACGCCCGCATCTGCCAGATGCACCAGCACATTGTGTTCCGATGGTTCTAACGCATAGTCACGCCGGTTGCTCGTACGCTCGAACCCATCACCTTTTCGTACAAATGGTCTCGCGATCACGCGTCCGACGCCATGCTCGCCGACCAGAATCTTTCTTGCGATCTCGCACATCTCATATAATCTCGGGAGTCCGACTTTCTCCTCGGACGCTGCAATCTGGAATACTGAATCCGCCGACGTATAAACGATCGGATATCCGGTCTTCATGTGTTCTTCCCCGTATTCCGCAATGATCGGAATTCCGGACGCAACTTTGTTTCCATAGATAGCTCCACAACCGGTCTGCTCAATAAATGCATCGATAATCTCCTGTGGGAATCCATTTGGATACGTCGGGAATGCATGTTTTGTATGAATCCCGATCATTTCCCAGTGTCCGGTTGTCGTGTCCTTGCCGTTGGATAACTCCTGTGCCTTTCCATATACACCAATCACATCATTTTTTGTTGCTGCATCGTAAAACGATGTCTTCTCAATCGCCCGAAGTCCAAGCTTCGTCAGATTGTCGAATTTTGCATCTGGATATGTCTCTAAAATATGTCCAAATGTATCGGAACCAACATCGCCGAACTTATCTGCGTCCGGTTCCGCTCCGATTCCTGCACTGTCAAGTACGATCCATATTACACGTTTTGCCATATTTCACGTCCTTTCTGCAAAAGTCCTATGCTTCTGCCTTGTTTTTATTTCTGTAAATCAGGTACAGTGGTAACGCTACAAATACGACTCCACCCACGATATTTCCAAGTGTTACCGGAAGGAGGTTGTTCAGGAAGAACTTACCAACTGTCATCGAATCAAGCTGATCTGGTGTCATGCCTGCCATGATTGCCGCATTGCAGTATGCCTCACCGTGCTTTGCAAGAAGTCCGGCAGGAATGTAATACATATTTGCGACGCAGTGCTCATAGCCTGCAATCACGAATGCCCAGATCGGGAAGAAGCATGCGAAGATCTTTCCGATTGCATCCTGGCAGACGCCTGCAAAAAGAACTGCCAGACATACAAGGATGTTACACATGATTCCGGATGTAAATGTCTTCATGAAGCTTAAATTCATCTTATTATATGCTGTCTTGATCGTCGCTGCTGCAAGTGCACCGTTTCCATAGTCAAGCTGTCCGCAGCGGTTCACCAGAACAACCACGATACATGCACCAATGAGATTGCAGATATATACAACAACCAGCACCCGGAGCATATCACGAAGCTTGATCCGTTTATCAAACACAGCAAATGACATCAGGCAGTCACCTGTAAAAAGCTCTGCACCGATCAATACAACAAACATCAGTCCCACCGGGAAGATCACACCTGCCAGTGTCTTGGCAAGTCCTGTATTGCTGATTCCGTAGACTGCTGCGCTGCTGCTCGATGCACCAATCGCAATAAATGCACCTGCCAGCATGCCAAGCAGTACCAGCTTTCCGAACGAAAACTTTGTTTTTCCTTCGTATACCCCCATGTTATCTGTAATCAGATCACCGATCTTTTTCGTACCCATTTTTTCTTCCTTCCTGTATCTTTTACCTTATAATTTTATATATTCTCTCAAAAAGTCAGTAACCGACTTCTGTGGAAATCTTCTCCTGACATGCTTACTGCAATGCCTCATTTAGAGCTTCTGTGCCCGGAAGCACGAATCTTCCATCTTCAATGATTGCCATCTTCGTGCCATCCGGCTTCACGGCATAGATTCCACCAATCTCCTCATATGGGATCGTAATATCGGTATGACAGTTAAAATATGCACCTGCCCGCGCCTCTTTGTCCTCGGAATTGCGCAGCGCGGAGCACTCATTTTCCTTCGCTACAATCTCTCTGCCATCCGGGTTATACAGGCGGCTGTCCTCGCTGTAGCTGTAACATGTATCGCCAACTGCAAAATGCGGCCCCATCTTCTCTACGATCAGAATCGGGAGCTTGTATAAGATATCGTATTTTCTAGCCATCGCATATGCCGTCGTGTTCGTGCCGATTGCAAATTCTCCAATCGGAAGTGTCTCATGATGGAACAGCAGATTTTCCTTGATAAACCGTTTGTTCTCCGCCTCATCCTCGAAGTTCTTACAGGTATAATCTGCAACCTTTCCGTCCTCGAAGGTAAGCTTCAAGTCTGTGTATTTAAGTTCATTCAGATACACCTGACTCACATGCAGCGTTCCCTTCGTACCGTTGAGTACCGGGGACGTAAATACTTCGCCAAGCGGAATATTCACATCCGCCAGACAGTTCTCAAAGTTCGTCTGTGTCTTTCGGTCGATCTTGTGCAGCATCACCTTCATATCCGTCTGGTTTCCATCCTTGCCGAGTACCTGCACATATTCTGCATCATCGAGACAATCGATCATCGTCTGCTGGATGGATTTGTATTTCTCATTGTCGAGCGTATTCACTTCCACAACTGCATCGAAAATCTCCTCGAAATTCTCACCGATATCCGGGATTGGATATGCGATGATCGTAAAGCTGTACTGGTCATGCGGAATGTAGTGATTTGTAATCTCCGCCGCCTTCGACGCATATTCCACGGACATCTTCTGCTGCTTGTCGGATAATTTCCAGACCGTCGGCTTCGTCTGTGGGCTGAACGGATCTTCGCCAAACACCTCAATGACCGCCGGGCCTGCATAGACAAGCGCAGCCTCTTTCTCCTGCTCGTATATCTGCTCCATGACTTCCAGCTTGCGCTCCATAAATGCGCGGTCGAAGAAGACTGCATCATCGCCTGCATGGTCATACTCATACTGCTTGTTCGCCGGTGTCGCAGCATATCCGGTACGGATCGTAGCCTTCCGGTTCATACGGCTGACCGGATACCGGAATAAAATTGCGGATAATCCCTCTTTCTCAAACATCTGGATTGCCGCTTTCACCATTCGTTCCTGTCCGATCGCATAGCGGATATTCACAGATTTCTTCGGGCTGATATCGATCCGCATCGTCTCAAAGCCTTTGATAAAGCCCTGCACATACGTGCGTGCCAGACTCTCAATCTTCTCCTCCGGAAGCTTCGCCAGATACTGCGCCATCCGAAGCTCATTTTCGCCGATATATTCACCGTAAGCATACAGATAATCCGGTGTTGTAAGATCGCTCTGCATGATGATGTCATACGCAAATGGATTCACGCATGTAACCGTCTCCCGGATTCTTCTTGCAACAAGCACATCCGCATAGTCATACATATAGTAATAGATAGCATCCTTGATTTGCTTTTCATCTGGAAACTTCTCACCCTCAGATGTGGTAAAGATTCCATACACCTCCAAGAAAAGCTCCATCAGGGAAATCATCGCCTGTATCTCATCTTCATATGCATACGCAATCATAGCACGGATCTCCGCGTATAACATGCATAAATATTTACCATAGGTACCAAGTTTTTCCACCGCATAATCCGGGTTCGCGAAGCTTATCTCATAATGCTCCAGTAAAATATCCACATATAAATTGTGATTGATCTCCTGTAATTTTGAAAGCGGAAGATCAATCTTCCCCGGCTGTGACACGATCTCATATACATCGTACACATACAGAATAAATTCTGCCACACTGTCAAAATACGCCTTGAGATTCTGCGCACCTGCCTCCATCTTCACAAGGGTGACCCAGATCGTCTGATCCTCTTCCTTTATTTCACTGATTCGTTCTATCGCAAGCTGCATACGCTCCTGCAAATCTGCGTCGTTCATATTTTCCTCCTACCTCGTCCGAAGACTTAAAATCTGCCTAATAAAATGATTATGATCGGAACAACAAAGGATACGATGTTTAACCAGATAGAAATCCGCTTGCCACGCACGCCGCCTTTCTGGGACTGTAAACCCATGCGCGCAAAGATTTCTCCAACGATGGACAACAGCATGGCGATGATGTAAAGCATCCCGAACACCTCCGGCACATGCCCTGCCGTCGCAATGGACACGATCACACTGACAACCTCGATTATCAGCGCAATTCCACCCATGCAGTCTGCGATGATCGTATCGCTCGCAAACGATGAATCTGTAAAATAATATCTTCGTTTCTTAAACAAACTCATAATCATTTATTTTACACAGCCAATCAGGGTGTTGATATCATCTACCCCATTTGCCTGCATATATTCCTCAATTCCTTTTATAATCTCAACGGTTGCATATGGATTGTGGAAATTCGCCGTTCCAACTGCAACTGCGGCCGCACCAGCCATGATCATTTCCAGCGCATCCTCTGTATTCATCACGCCGCCCATACCGATGATCGGCAGTTTCACAGCATTTGCCACCTGATATACCATACGCACCGCGATCGGATGAATCGCCGGTCCAGATACACCAGCCGTCTTGTTTGCCACTGCAAATGTACGGCGTTTCACATCGATCTTCATACCGGTCAATGTGTTAATCAGGGAAAGTGCATCACTTCCGGCCGCCTCGGCTGCCTTTGCCATTTCCGTGATGTCTGTGACATTTGGAGAGAGCTTCATGATGATTGGCTGCTTCGCTTTTGCCTTGATTGCTTTCGTGATGTCATAAAGTGCCTTTGGATCCTGTCCAAATGCGATACCGCCCTCTTTGACGTTCGGGCACGATACATTGATCTCCAGAAGGTCAACCGGCTCATCGCCCAACCGCTCTACGACATCCAGATAATCCTCGGTACTCTTGCCGCATACATTGACGATGATCTTCGTATCCTTCTTCTTTAAGAATGGAATATCCCGCTTCACAAATGTATCGATTCCCGGATTCTGCAATCCGATTGCATTCATCATGCCGCCGTAGGTCTCTGCTACACGTGGTGTTGGATTGCCCGGCCACGGAACATTCGCTACGCCCTTTGTCGTTACGGCTCCAAGGAGATTTAAGTCTACGAACTCGTCGTATTCCATACCGGAGCCAAATGTACCGGATGCAACAGTAATCGGATTCTTAAGCTCCACACCTGCAATACTTACCTTTGTATTCATTTCAGCTCCACCTCCTCAGCATAAAATACCGGACCATCCTTGCATACACGCTTATTTTTCACCTGTGAATGGTCGTCGATCTCCTTCGATTTGCATACGCAGGCAAGGCAGACACCTACACCGCATGCCATACGTTCTTCCAAGGATAACTGTGCTTCGATGCCATGCTCCAATGCATAGCTCTGAATCGCACGGAGCATCGGCGTTGGGCCACAGGCATAAATCTCTGTACCCTCGATGCCATACTCGCGAATTGCATCCATAACGGTTCCTTTGACACCGATGGCACCGTTGTCACTGGATTTATAAACGGTACCATATGGTTCAAATTCTTCTGATAAGAATTCCTCATCACGGAATCCAAGCACGATCGATTTCTCGCAGGTAAGCTCCTTTGCAAGCTGCAGCATCGGCGGGATACCGATTCCGCCGCCGATCAGGATTGCCTTCTTATCCTTCTTCGTAAATCCATTTCCAAGTGGTCCGAGTATCGTGATCGTATGGTCGGATGTGAGCATCGAGAATTCCTTTGTACCTTTTCCTGCAATACGATATACGATACGGATTGTGCCTGCTGCACGATCAATCTCACACAGACTGATCGGACGTGGAAGCAGCTTGCTTCCATCTGCAGAATACACGTCGATAAACTGTCCCGGTACTGCCTGACCGGCAATCTCCGGTGCCTGTATCACCATTGAGTATATGTCTGTGGCGATCTCGTCCTGACGGACGATCTTTGCCTCCATCTTTATCTTTCCCATTTTCGACTCCTCTTAATTGTTTCATTGCGAAACATCCTACTTCTTGGTAATCCGTTGCACATATTACGCAATTCTACGCAGACGCGCTCTCGCTCACTTCCACATGTAGCGGTACTAAACTCATTGCCCCAGAAAATACGTCTGGAACAATTCGTTAAGTACCGACATGTTCCAATGGTCTGCGTATGAATTGGTAAATACGTGCAACTCAATATACGTTTTTATTGTTTCGCAATTGTAACTATTTCATAGTAACCTTTTCAAAATGCCTCGATAAATCTGTTACCTTGTTTTTATTAGTGGCTTGCTCTTGCACCGTTAATGTCTGCAATCATGTCTTTCACTGCCTGACGGCTCGCATCCGCATATCCTGTCTCACCGAAGGATGCGTATTTGTCCTGTTTATAAGCAGCGATAATTCCACGGGAAGAGTTGACAATTGCGCCAAGTCCATCCGGATTGAAGTAATGTACAAGGTCTGCTGCCTTACCACCCTGCGCACCGTAGCCCGGCACAAGGATGTATGTCTTTGGCATCAGCTTCCGAAGTACCTTACCCATCTCAGGGTATGTAGCACCAACGACACAGCCGACGTTGCTGTAGGTATCGCCCATGCAGGCTTCGCCCCACTCAACGACCTTCTCAGCAACAAGCTCGTACAATGGCCGACCATTAATAAGCTGATCCTGAAACTCACCAGAAGATGGATTGGAGGTCTTCACAAGTACGAAGATACCCTTATTGTACTGCTTACATACATCTACAAATGGCTTTACACCATCCGTTCCAAGATATGGATTGACTGTCACGAAATCCTCATCAAATCCAGCGTACTCCTTACTTCCTACCTGAACCTTTCCAAGGTGTCCGACTGCATACGCGGTGGATGTTGAACCGATGTCACCACGCTTGATATCGCCGATGATCACAAGTCCTTTCTCCTTTGCATACGCACATGTCTTATGGAATGCAATGAGTCCCTCGATTCCAAACTGCTCATACATTGCGATCTGCGGCTTCACTGCCGGAATCAGATCGTAAGTTGCATCGATAATTCCTTTATTGTATTCCCAGATTGCTTCCGCTGCGCCCTTCAAAGTCTCTCCATACTCAGAAAATGCTTTCTTCTGGATGTTCTCTGGTACATAGGAAAGCATTGGATCTAATCCAACGACGATTGGTGCGTCCTTCTTCTCAATCTGTGCTACTAATTCGTTAATCATTTATTCGTCCTCCTATTATGGTATGATAGTGCCCCTCACATACGGGTAACATCACATCGCTTTCGCTCTGTGGTATATCGTCGGACATATCCTAAATATGTGCTTCGCACATATATGTCCTCCTCGTTCGGCGGCAGATCGTCGGCGTCATCCTAAATGGAACTTCGTTCCATGGACGCCTCCTACCAATCCTCTATAATCGCCCCATTGTAGCGGAGCTCACCATCTACAATGGTCGTCAGAACCTTTCCAACTAATGTCTGTCCGGTATATGGGGTATTGTGTCCCTTCGATTCAAACTTGACCGGATCAACCACCCATGTTTCTTCCGGATCAAAGATTACGATATCTGCTTTCGCTCCCGGTGTCAGTCTGCCATACTTATCATCGATGCCGATGATCTTCGCCGGGTTGTAGCTCATCTTCGTTGCCATATCCATGATATCCATCAATCCCGGTGCCACGAGTGCTGTATAAGTAAGCGCTGCCGATGTCTCAAGCCCCACGATTCCAAACGGTGCCTTGTCGAAGAACTGACTCTTCTCCTCGTCAGAATGTGGTGCATGATCGGTCGAGATTGCCGGCATTGTTCCGTCTGCCAGCCCCTCCACCAGAGCCTTTACATCCTTTTCTGTCCGGAGTGGCGGATTCATCTTGTAGTTGCTGTCTGCTTCCTTGATATCTGCATCCGTCAATGTGAAATGATGTGGACAGACCTCGGCTGTAACATGTGCGCCAAGCCGCTTCGCCATCCGCATAAGCTCGACCGTTCCGATTGTCGAGCAGTGACAGATATGAAGCTTCGCACCTGTCTCATGTGCAAGGAAAATATCCCGTGCTGTGATGACATCCTCCACGGAATTCGGAATGCCCGGCACACCGAATTTCTCGGATGCTACGCCCTCATTTAACACACCTTTTCCAACGAGATCCTTATCCTCGCAGTGTGCCATGATCACCGTACCAAGCTCAGCTGCTTTCCTCATCGCCTCGCGATAGACACGGATATCCATAACGCTCTTTCCATCTTCGGAAAATGCAACTGCACCTGCCTCTGACATTGCTTCCATATCGACAAGCTCTTTTCCTTCCATGCCTTTCGTAATAGAGGAAAGCTGCTTCACATGCACATATGCATGCTCCGCACGCTGTAAAATATCCTGCAATACTTCCACGTTATCGACAACCGGTTTTGTGTTCGGCATCGCACAGACTGTCGTCACACCACCCGCCGCGGCTGCACGCGAACCGGTAATGATATCCTCCTTGTATGTGAGTCCCGGATCCCGGAAATGCACATGCAGATCAATAAATCCCGGCATCACGTATTTACCTTTTGCGTCGATCACAAGATGTCCATTTTCCTGGGCTTCGTTGTAATCTGCCTGCTCGCCGCGGCTTC
>DJEI01000002.1:3090-21885 GCA_002431865.1 Lachnospiraceae bacterium UBA5902 | reverse complement strand
ATACTCAAGGAAGGATATTTTGCAAATCTGGATATCGGTGGCATCTTAATATTGATTGGAATTTCGATGGTATTCATACAGGTGCGTGCGATTAAAAAATACAGACATCCATTGGCAGAGCAGATTGACGAAGAATGTAATCAGCCGGAAGCTCTTTGGTTTAATGATTTTAGGATTTATTTGACAAAGAACTTTCTTGTATCTGTATATGGTGGAAAGCTGACTGCACTGGATCTGGCAAAGGTACAAATGACAAGACTGTTTGAAACAGGGAAGGGGAGTTTGAGTGTTATCACTTTGGAGGTGACGACAACAGATCAGGAGAAAATAACTGTCAGCGAGAATGAATGGCGATTTTTTACAATGAATGAAGAAGAGATTACTTATCTGACAGATGTATTCGGCAAATGGAATATCGAATTTGTTTGTGAGATTCAGCCGGAAGAAGAAATCGATGAAGACGAAGAACTTTGAAACGGAAAACAAGCATAGGATAATTAGAATTTATGGAGAAATTTATGAATGGGTTAAATGTATTTGGACTGATAATGATTGCAGTTATTATGATACCAAATATTATTTTTGCAATTAGATACAAGGAAGGATTTGTAAACAAATGGAGCAATAAGTTTGTTGAGGTTGTAGAACAAATGGGAAGATTTGGATGCTTTGTGTTTATGATAGTTAACATTCCTGGAACATGGTTTGGGTGGTTGTCTGACAAAGCATTTGCCATATACCTTATTGTGGATATAATATTGGTGATTTTATATTGTTCAATATGGATAATTTGTTTTAAGAACAACAGCATATTCAGAGCACTGGCACTGTCTATTATTCCTTCAGTTTTGTTTTTGTTTAGTGGAATTATGAGCCGGTCAATTTTGTTGATTATTGCATCAACATTGTTTGCGCCAAGCCATATTTTACTTTCGTATAAGAATGCAAAATGAAATTGGTATAATTCTTATTTTCTTAGCGATTGGAAGGGTATAATTTGAAAAAATTATTTAAAGCAATAAGGGATGAAGATTTTGATTTGGTAAGAACTTTAATTGAAAACAAAGAAGAACTGGTTAACTGCGCGGCGAAGCAACCACCAAAAAAAGATGATGGACAATCACCTTTGCAGGTTGCACTAAAAACAGGTGCATTAGATATAGCGGAATATTTGATTGATTGTGGAGCCGATTTGAATTATATGGAAGATGAGTCTTGTTGTAATGAGTGGAGAACTCCGGTGATACACGATGCAATTAATGCGGCTGTAATGAAATGCAGATGGAATACGAACGACAAAATTAGAGGATTTATAGAATATTCAACTGAGAAAGAGGCTAAGAATGCATATGAAATTTTGGAGAAAATGTTGAAGCTAGGCGCAGATGTTAATAAACTGGATTCCTATGGAAACTCGGGAATTTGGAGATATTGTTTGCAAGCGAATCAAATATTACCAACTTTTAATTATTCTACTAATTCTGAAATTGATGATAGAATTTTTACAAAAGAGTTAGAAAACGATTTGTTGAATATCCTTAATCTTTTGTGTAAATATGGAGTAGATTTAAACTATGTATCACCTAATACGAATCGTACTGTTAGAGATTTTTATTTAGGCGGTTCGTTGTTAAAATTATTTAGTCAGATTTAATTGAAAATTCTTATTTTCCATGACTCGCTGAATAAGATGTCTTGTCCGGTATTGATTGTTTGTGGAGAAAAGGACGATGCAAACAAAAAACTTCAAAAGAAACTATATAAGAATAATCAACGGGCAGGCGGTCTTATAGCGAGACTTCCTGCTTTTATATTGTAGAAATATGATTTCTTTTGCTGTAGCAAATATTGATTAAAATATTGGTAATCATCAAAAATCCCCCAATAACAAGTAGAGATATAGTAAGGAATTGGGTGAAAATTACAAATAAGAAAAAATCACCCAACGAAATGGAAGAAAGTAAAAAAATGATGGGGAAATTATCGAAATATGCAAAAAATCCCCAATGGTAGACAAATATGTAAGGAATGATTGGGGGAAATATATGAATTATCTGAAAATTCCTCGATACTGGAAACTGTGAAAATCCTGTGGCAAGATAAAGCTGTCAAGAAAAAAGAATTCCCGGAAGAATGTGACAAAGAGCGTATAATTATGGGGCAGGAATGCATAAAGTGGATAGAAGAAGTGCGGTAAAAATGGGGCAGAAGATGGAACAAAAAATGGGATAGAAAAGAAATTAACCTTGCACCTCTGGAAAAAATAGTGTATAGTTTGCTTGTTTTAAATGCAAGAAAAGTATTGGAGGAATGGGAAATGGCAAAAAATCTGGTAATTGTCGAGTCACCGGCAAAGGCAAAGACAATTAAAAAATTCCTGGGTGCATCCTATGATGTTATCGCATCGAACGGACATGTACGGGATATGCCGAAAAGCCAGATGGGTATTGATATTGAACATGATTATGAGCCACATTACATCACAATCCGGGGAAAAGGTGAACTTCTGGCACAACTGCGCAAGGCAGTGAAAAAAGCCGATAAGATATATCTCGCAACGGACCCCGACCGTGAGGGAGAAGCAATCTCGTATCATCTGATTGCAGCGTTAAAACTCGAAGGAAAAAATTATAAACGAATCACATTCAATGAGATCACAAAAAATGCAGTGAAATCTTCTATTAAAAATGCGCGGGAGATCGATATGGATCTTGTCAATGCACAGCAGGCAAGAAGAGTCCTTGACCGTCTGGTAGGATACTCCATCAGCCCGCTTTTGTGGGAGAAGATCAAGAGAGGTTTAAGTGCCGGCCGTGTCCAGTCAGCTGCTTTGAAGCTGATCTGTGACCGCGAAGATGAAATCAATGCATTTATCCCGGAAGAATACTGGAGTATGGATGCGTATTTATCTGCGAACCCTTCGTTAAAACCAGTGTGCTTTCATTATGCAAAGGATAAGGTAACGAAGGCGGAATTAGATCAGATCAAGAAAGAAATCAGCGGAAAAACATTTACAGTTTCAGATATAAAAGTAAGCGAGAAAACGAAGAAACAGCCGCTTCCGTTTACGACGAGCACGTTGCAGCAGGAAGCTGGAAAGAAACTGAATTTCGCGACGAACAAGACGATGCGTATCGCACAGCAGTTGTATGAAGGTGTGGAAATCAAGGGCATGGGCTCGATCGGTCTGATCACATACCTGCGTACGGATTCAACACGAATCTCTGAGGAAGCGGACAAAAATGCAAAGGAATATATCGGACGGCAGTTCGGTGAAAATTATGTTGGCGAGGCAAAGGATGTAAAGACCGGTAAGAAGATTCAGGATGCGCATGAGGCAATCCGACCGACAAATGTGGAGTTATCTCCGGCAAAATTAAAAGAGCAGCTTCCACGTGACCAGTTCCGTTTATACCAGCTGATTTATAACCGGTTTTTAGCAAGCCGTATGGCTCCGGCGGTCTACGAGAACAAGACTGTCTATGCCACGGTGGAAGAACATAAATTCAAGGCGTCTACATCCAAGGTTGTATTTGACGGATTCCTGTCTGTGTATTCCTTAGATGAAGAAAAGGAAGAAAAGACAAGGCTGACCGGATTGGAAAAAGGCACGGTACTTACCTGCGCAAGCCTGGAAGAAAAACAGCATTTTACCCAGCCACCGGCACATTATACAGAGGCACTTCTCGTAAAGACGATGGAAGAGCTTGGCATTGGCCGTCCATCAACTTATGCGTCGACGATCACGACGATTCTGAACCGTCGGTATGTGATCCGGGAGAATAAGAATCTGTATGTGACAGAGCTTGGTGCGGCAGTCAACAAAATGATGTCAGAGGCATTCCCTGAAATCGTGGATACAGAGTTTACAGCGAATATTGAGTCTCTTCTGGATAGCATTGAAGAAGGAAAACTGGAATGGAAGGTTGTCATCCGGAATTTCTATCCGGATCTGGCGGCATCTGTAGAGAAAGCAAAGGAGTCATTGGAATCTGTGAAGATTGCAGATGAAGTATCAGATGTACCTTGTGACCAGTGTGGACGTATGATGGTGATCAAATATGGCCCACACGGAAAGTTCCTTGCATGTCCGGGGTTCCCGGAGTGCCGGAATACAAAGACATACTACGAGAAGATCGGTGTTGCCTGCCCAAAGTGTGGCAAGGACATTATTTTGCGTAAGACGAAAAAAGGCAGACTTTACTATGGATGTATCGGATATCCAGACTGTGATTTTATGTCATGGTCGAAGCCATCGGATAAGAAATGTCCGAAATGTGGTGGCTATATGGTAGAGAAAGGAAATAAACTTCTGTGTGCATCTGAGACATGTGGTTACACCTGTGAACGCGAAAAAAAGGAAAACGAGTAAATATTTAGTGGTCAGAAAAGATTTTTGTTGAAGCATACCACAAAATATGGTAGGATAGTTACTGTATGGAAATCTGTACAGTAACTATTTTTATTTTGAAAATAAGGAGGAAGTCGATGATCACATCCGGTATTTATAATTATGTGAATATTTTGGACAAAGCGGCAGATGCTGCAAATCTGCGAAACGAGCTTCTGACGAACAATATTGCGAATGTGAGCACCCCGAATTACAAGCGGAAGGATTTGGATTTTGAGTCGGTTCTGCAGGGTGAGCTTGCAGGGGAAAAGAATCTGGGCAAGGCAGTAAAAAAGGCAAATCAGAATCTTGAAACATTGGATGCGCAGATTTACACGGATAATGCATCGCTTTCGTATCGTTTGGATGGCAACAATGTCGATATCAATACCGAAGAGGCAAGACTGGCGGAAAACCAGATTAAGTATCAGGCACTGGTTGATCTGATGAATCAGGAATTTGCCAGATACAATACCGTGCTTAGTTCAGGTAATTAATGTGGAAGTGCTCTGATGGATATTTCCGTCGGATGACAGAGTAGGGAGGTAACAGCGATGGGTGTATTTTCGGCGATGAATGTATCTGCAACCGGTATGACGGCACAGCAGATGCGTATGGATGTAATTGCACAAAACATTGCAAATGCGAATACCACACGTACAGAAAATGGTGGTGCTTACCGCAGAAAAACAGTGGTGTTCGAAGAGCGGGATACAACATCCTTTGATCATATGTTAAATGGCTATATGTCAAACTATGAACCAAATGGTGTCAAGGTGACAAAAATCGTGGAAGATCCATCGGATCTGCGTCTTGTATATGAGCCGGATAATCCGGATGCAAACGCAGATGGCTATGTGGAATATCCAAATGTGGACACGGTGACGGAGATGACGAACCTGATTGATTCAAGCCGTTCATATGAGGCAAGTGCAACCGCGTTTAACGCAGCAAAAAATATCGCGGCAAAGGGATTGGAATTATTTAACAGCTAAAATTAGCAGGAGATAGATAAATGGCAGTTACACCAGTGAGTCTGTTCAGCGATGAATGGACAACCTTAAACAGTATTCAGTCTGCGGATTCTGTAAGTGCTGCGGGACGAGCAGATAAGAAAACGTCCGGCTCGCAGGATACGGCATTTGATACATTTTTGAATGCGGCAGTGGACATGTACAAGGAAGCAGATTCTTTGCAGAAATCTGCGGAGTCAGCGGAGATGAGCTATGCACTTGGGTATTCGGACAATATCCATGATGTGGCAGCAGCTGCACGGAAGGCAAGTATTTCCCTGCAGTATACAGTGAAAGTTACAAACGCGGTGGTATCCGCGTACAAAGAATTGATGAATATGCAGTTGTAAATTATGCATATAGAGTAGGTATCGTATGAGAGAATGGTTTAGTCAGCTACCATCGAAGATAGTTGAGTTTTGGAAAAAGTATACAAAGAGACAGAAGGTGTTATTCTTCTCGGTATTGGCGGCGGTTCTGGCTGCTGTGATCGCATTGGCTGCGATCTTGAACCGGACTTCGTATGTGGTATTGTCCACCTTTGAGGATACGGCGACAGCCGCACAGGCAGCAAATCTGATGGAAGATAACTCGATTACATACAAGGTCAGTGACGATGCGTTAAAGATCGAGGTCGATGAGAATCAGGTATCCCAGGCACGTCTGCTCCTTGGTGAAAACGGCATCGGAACGAACAACGGACAGTCTGATTATGACAGTCTGTTTAATAACAGCTTCAATACGACAGATTCGGAGAAGAAGCTCAAGGCAAAGCTTTACAAGCAGTCTGAGATGGAGCGGGATATTGCATCGATGCAGGGCGTGACAAAGGCTTCCGTTACGATCAATCTGCCGGAAAGCACAAATACGGTTTATGCAAGTGACCAGACCGCCTCAGTCAGCATTATGCTTACCATAAACGGTGATTACAATCAGGAAAGCACAAATGCAATCGTAGAGTATGCGAAAACCTGTGTTGGTAATTCGGATACAAAGGCAATTACGATCGTGGATAATAAGGGTGAATTGTTATTCTCCGGTCAGAACTCTACCACGAGTGCATCCCCGGTGATCATGGTACAGCAACAGGTGGAGGAGTACTACAACAGCAAGCTCTGGAACCTGATGGTAAATTCGGGCGTGTACGATGAGGTATCTGTATCGGCAAATCTGGACGTGAATATTTCCCAGCAGGAGATTGAAGATATCAAATATTACTCGAATGACGAGGATGATACCGGTCCGAAATCATCCCACTATTACTATCTGGCGGAAAATACTGATGGTACCGGCGGCGTGGTTGGTACGGATGCAAATGGTGAGGAAATCACAGATTATAATCTGCTTGATAGTGCAAATGCAGGCTCGACTTTGAGCGTTCTGCGTGAGGATTATGAGACGAGCAGTACGACAACCCGTACTGTGACGCCGGTTGGCGATGTCAATATGCAGAATTCCAGTATGGCACTGTATCTGACGCGGTATGAGAATTATTACGAAGATCAGATGAAGGAACAGGGACTGCTGAACGATACAACCTTTGCAGAGTATCAGGCAGCAAACTCGACACCGACAGAGAATATCAACCCGGAAGAAATGGTAAATATGCTTGCCAGTGCAACGGGTATGAAAGTAGCAAATATCTATGTAGTAGAACGGATTGTTCCTGTCTTTTATCCGGCAGAGACAAAGTCTGTACCAGTACAGAGTATTTTGTCAATCGTACTGGCTGTGATTATTGGAGGGCTGCTGTTATTTGTTGTATTCCGCAGCATGAAGCCGCAGGAGATTGTCGAGACAGAACCAGAGCTTTCGGTAGAGGCTCTGCTTGCAACGACGAAGGAGAACCAGACTTTGGATGATATTGAGTTTAGTGATAAATCCGCTTCCAAGCAGCAGATTGAGAAATTTGTGGATGAGAATCCGGAAGCAGTGGTGGCATTGTTACGAAATTGGCTAAACGACGATTGGGAGTGATACTATGGTGACAACATTACATTCATCGGATATTACAGGCGTACAGAAAGCTGCGGTTTTGCTGATCGCGCTTGGCCCGGAACGTTCCTCTAAGATCTTCCAGCATCTGAAGGATGATGAGATTGAGGCACTGACATTGGAAATCGCCAATACAAAAAGTGTATCGGCAGAATTAAAGGATAAGGTGTTGGATGAGTTCTATGAGGTTTGTCTGGCACAGCAATATATTGCAGAGGGAGGTATCGCTTATGCGAAGGAACTTCTGGACAAGGCACTTGGTGAGGAACGTGCAAGAGATGTCATCGGCAGACTGACTGCATCGCTGCAGGTACGTCCGTTCGAATTCGTACGAAAGGCAGATGCAAGCCAGCTCTTAAACTTTATTCAGGACGAGCATCCGCAGACAATCGCGTTAATTCTTGCATATCTTCCGGCATCGCAGGCGGCAGCCGTGGTCAGCGCGCTGGCACCGGAGAAGCAGGCAGACGTTGCAAAGCGTATCGCAATGATGGATCGAACCAGCCCGGATGTGATCAAAGAAGTGGAGAAGATATTGGAGAAGAAACTGGCGTCTCTGGTCAACCAGGATTACACGATTGTCGGTGGTGTGGATTCTATCGTCAATATCCTGAATACCGTCGATCGGAGTACCGAGAAACATATTATGGAAAACCTCGAAATCGAGGAACCGGAATTGGCAGACGAGATCCGCAGAAAGATGTTTGTATTCGAGGATATTCTGCTGCTTGATAACCGTGCAATCCAGACTGTACTCCGTGAGGTGGAGAATAACGAGCTGGCAGTGGCTTTGAAGAATGCAAACGAGGATGTCCAGAAGGTGATCTTCGACAACCTGTCGTCCCGTCTGGCATCTATGATCAAAGAGGACATGGAGTTTATGGGTCCTGTCCGGTTGAAGGATGTCGAGGATGCACAGCAGAAGATCGTAAATATTATCCGAAAAATGGAGGATGCCGGCGAGATCGTAATTTCCCGTGGTGGAGGTGACGAAATCGTTGTCTAATATTTTTAAATCCGGGATACCGGGCGTGCGTACGGTGTCGCAGAAACCGTTTGTGATCGATGCAAACAGCCGTGTGATCGAACCGCCAAAACCGCGTGTAATCCGTCCCAAAAATGATGCATCAGATAATTCAGCGGAAGCAGGAGATACTTTCGAGGCAGGCATTACAGAGATGACTGAGACAATCAATCTGGAAGAACACAAAGAGCTTTTGGATGATGCGATGGAAAAGGCAAAACTTTTACAGGATGATGCGCGCGAACGGGCACAGAAGATTTTGGAGGATGCCAAGGCGGATGCAGAGGCAATCCGGAAAGTTGCACAGGAAGAGGGCTTTGCAAAAGGACTTGAAGACGGCAACATGGAAGCGATGCGCCGGGCGGATGAGTATCTGGAGAAGATCAGTCAGGAACGCGATCAGGCACTTGCACAGGCGCGGGAAGAAATGATGGAGAACATCACAGATACCGAGGCACAGATTGTGGATGTTGCCTGTAAGCTGATTCAGAAGCTGACCGGTATATTGGTTGATGATTATAAGCCGGTGATGATCTATATGATCAATCAAGTGTTAAATGAGGATGAGGATTCCAGAAAGTTCGTTATCCGGGTATCAGAAGAGAATTATACATATATTGCAGATAATGCGGATCGATTGTCCGGAGCTGCGAATCCGGGAATAACCATAGAGATATTCAGTGATACAAAACTACAAAAGGGGCAATGTCAGATCGAGAGTGACACGGGTATCGTGGATCTGTCCATGGAGGTGCAGGTGCGGAATCTAATTACCGCTATCAAATTATTATCTACGCAATAAAGGAATGATCGCAGATAGGAATATCTGCGATTATCTATATATAGCCATAAATGGAGCAATGAAATGTTGAAGAAATTTGACCGAACAAAATATGAAGCGCTGCTTTTTCATGATTTCAGCGTACATTACGGAAAAGTAAATAAAGTTGTCGGGCTGACGGTGGAGTCGGTAGGACCACCGGCAAAGCTGAACGATCTGTGCGAGATCATTTCGAAGGATGGACTGACGAAGGTCATGGCAGAGGTCGTTGGTTTTCGTGAGAACAAGGTATTATTGATGCCGTATGATTGGGTCGATGGAATCGGACTGGGAGCAACGGTTCGGAATACCGAAGGTGTCCTGCAGGTCCCGGTTGGTGAGGAATTGCTTGGCAAGGTGTTAGATGGTATCGGACGACCGATGGACGGCAGCACACTCACGACGACGAAGACGTATCCGATTGATGCGCCGCCACCGGATCCGCTTAAGCGAAAGCTGATTGATGAGGTGCTTCCACTTGGGGTAAAAGCGGTGGATGGACTTTTGACGATCGGAAAGGGACAACGTATCGGCATCTTTGCCGGTAGTGGTGTTGGAAAAAGTACATTGCTTGGTATGTTTGCCAGAAATACGAAAGCAGATATCAATGTAATCGCGCTGATCGGGGAGCGAGGCCGTGAGGTCGGCGAGTTTATCGAGCGGGATCTGGGGGCGGAAGGTCTGAAACGTTCTGTGCTTGTGATTGCAACCTCGGATAAACCGGCACTGATCCGTAACAAGGCGGCAAAGACAGCGACCGCAATTGCAGAATATTTCCGGGATCAGGGCAAGGATGTCCTTCTGATGATGGACTCCCTGACTAGATTTTCGATGGCACAGCGGGAAATCGGACTGGCATCTGGAGAACCACCGGTTACAAGAGGATATCCGCCATCGGTATATGCGGAGCTTCCAAAGGTGTTAGAGCGTGCGGGCAATATGCATCAGGGATCCATTACCGGACTTTATACGATACTTGTCGATGGTGATGATTTTAACGAGCCGATTACTGATACAGCGCGGGGCATCCTGGATGGACACATTGTACTGTCAAGAAATCTGGCACATAAGAATCATTACCCGGCGATTGATATTATGGCGAGTATCTCGCGATGCATGAGTGCAATTGCATCGAAGGAGCACAAGCAGGCGGCAGGCAGATTAAAAAATGTGCTTGCAACCTACAACGATGCAGAGGATCTGATCAACATAGGAGCCTACAAATCCGGTTCCAACCCGGAAATTGACTATGCAATCACGAAAATCAATCAGGTCAATGCGTATCTGATGCAGGATGTGGACAGCAAGTTTTTGCTGGAAGATGAATTGCGGCAGTTGTATGCGATTTTTGAATAAGACAGGATAAAGAATGTATGGCGAAGTTTATTTATCGAATGCAGAATATTTTGAATATCAAATATAAACTGGAGGAGTCTGCCAAGCAGGAGTATGCCGAAGCAAGGCAGGCACTTGCTATGGAGGAACAGAAGCTTGATGCATTAAAAAAACGCAGACAGGGATATTATGAAGCGTATCAGGCGTCCATACAGGGAAGGCTGGATTTCCTTGAAATTGAAGAAAATGCAAACAGCATGGATATTTTAGACATGATGATTGAGGAGCAGAATGCAGTGATCCGAAAGAAGAGTAAAGAGCTGGAGCTTGCCAGACAGAAGATGACACGTGAGATGCAGGAACGGAAAATGCATGAGAAGCTGAAAGAAAAGAAGTTCGATGAATTTAAACAGGAGTTGAATGCGACTGAGAAGCGGGAGACTGATGAGGTGGCGGAATATCAGTTTACAAGTGCGAAGAAAGAGGTGGAAGGCAATGGCAAAAAATAAGAGAGAAAAAGGAGAAAACTCCGGCAGCAATAAAGGTGTAGGTATCCTGATCGGTGTTTTGATCGTAGTTACATGGCTGAGTGTGATGTGTCTGCTCATAAAATGTGATGTAGGTGGATTTGGAAGCCATGTGCTCCGCCCGGTATTTAAGGATGTTCCGGTCATCAATAAAATATTGCCCGATGCTTCGGATGAGGAAGTTGCGATTGAGAGTGATTATCCATATACGAATCTGGAGGATGCCTTAAAGCATATTGCAGACCAGGATGCAGCGATTGGCAGCAAGGATGCAGAAATCTCAGAGTTGAATGACAAAGTGACGGAATTACAGGCAGAAGTCGATCGTTTGACGACCATTGCAAAGGATCAAAGTGACTTTGAAGATGAAAAAAAGAAATTTTATGACGAAATAGTCTATGGAGATTCGGCTCCAGATACCGATACATATAAAGAGTGGTACAATGAGCTTGATGCAGAATCCGCCGCTGAAATCTATCAGCAGGTGTTGGAACAGGATCAGGCAGATGACAGTATTAAGAAGATGGCACAGTCGTACGAAGAAATGAATGCGTCGGAAGCTGCAAAGATTTTGGAAACGATGGGCAATGATCTCGATACAGTTGCACTGATCATGAACAATATGGATGCGCAGTCAAGAGGAAAGGTACTTGCAGCGATGGATCCGGATTTTGCGGCTGCGGTAACGAAAAAGCTTTTGCCATAGAGCCATTGTATAACTCCAAATAAGAAAAAGGAGGAACGCAAATGATTGTAGGAATTCAATCAGGTGGAATCGGGAAAGTCGATATGAGCCAGACGGGTGGAACCACAGACAAATCAAAGTCGAAGGACAAAGCCTCTGGAACATTTGCAGATCTGATGAATCTGGCAGCAACCAATCCGAATACCACCACGCAGACAGTGAATTCTGCAACGACGAAAAATGATGTAGATGTGGTAAAACAGGCAGACACAACGGTTTCTGGAGAGAAAAAGCAGACAGATCTGAACAAGTATACAAGATCAGATGCAAAGACAGAAACAACGCGTACCGGTGCAGAAAAAGCAAAGCGAAACGAAGCTCCACAGGAAGCAGAGGGCAACGATTTAAAAGCGGAATTACTTTCGAATAAGCTGAAAAAGCTTCTGAATGTGGACGATGAGACCTTGCAGAAGCTCTTGCAGACAGCGGGACTTACAATGCAGGATCTGCTTGACCCGGCTGTGATGAAGAATTTTATCCTGCAGATCAATGATGCAACATCTGTGGATCTGCTGATCGACGAATCCCTGAATAATCTTATGCAGCAGGCGATGCAGCTTCTGGATGAAGTACTTCAGGTATCCGAAGACACATCGCTTACGGGAGAATTTCCGGTGGATGAATTGCTTCCGGAGGAGCCGGTACCTGCACAGACAGAGCCACAGGAGACGGTTGTGGATGCAGAAAAGCCACAGACAGTGGGAGCAAAAGCAGAGACGGTTGTACAGACGACACCAGAGGAGAATGTTACCCGGACAGATGGTAAAAGTGTTGAAAACCAGACTGTTGACACAGAGGTACAGGTGATCGTGCAGACAGAGGATGCCGGAGATTCGGATGCGTCTGCAGATCTGATGAAACAGAATTCAGAGGGTGTGATTTCCAATCTGAATCAGGTGATGGCGCAGGTGACAGGTGAAGAGATTGCAGCAACACCGTTTGATACGTCAGTAACACAGACGGATATTGTCCGTCAGATAGTGGATGAGATCAGAGTGAACTTATCGAAGGATGTCACATCGATGACCTTACAGCTGAATCCGGAACAGCTGGGAAAGGTACAGATTCATGTATCCACGAAAAATGGTGTGATGCAGGCACGGATCATTGCAGAAACAGAGGCAGCAAAGACAGCCGTGGAGTCAGGGCTGGCAGTTCTGAAGGAAGCTTTTGAAAATCAGGATCTCAAAGTAGATGCCATTGAGGTAATGGTTGGAACACCGGATTATTTCGCGGAAGAAAGCGGTGCGGAAGCACAGATGGAACAAAAAGAGCAAAAGTCAGGAAATTCGACAGGTGCGGTTAACTTCACAGGTAATTCTGACGATAATATAAATGAGGATGCGTCTTTGGAGACAGAGATGATGAAAGCCCAGGGGAATCAGGTAAATTATATGGCATAACAAGATCTAAGAAAGGAGGCAGAACATGGCAGTTGATTCAGCAATTAGCAGTATCGCGAACAGTTCAAGCAGTTATTCCGCAACATCCAAGGGAAAGACATCGGGAAGCGATCTGGACAAGGAAGCGTTTTTGAATCTGCTTGTAACACAGATGCAGTATCAGGATCCGTTAAATCCAAGTGATAACACAGAGTATATGTCACAGCTTGCACAGTATTCCGCACTGGAGGCACAGCTCAACATCAGCGACACACTGGAAAAAGGAAACAACCTGAATCTGGTTGGCAAATATGTAATCATGAATACGACCGATGCTTCTGGTAAACAAGCGATGATCAGTGGACTGGTTGAGTACGCGACAGTGAAGGATGGCGATGTGTATTTATCAGTTAATAACACGTATTATCCGGCGGAGGATCTGGATTCCGTGATTGACTATGATTATTATCTGTATCTGCTGCAGCATGCAAACAGCGATGGAACGATTAACAAGGATAATAATACAGGCGACAGCACGAACGGTACAGACAATGCCGGTGATAATTCAGACAAAACAGACACCTCAGACAAGGAAGAAGAAGCTTAAAAAATGACAGTCTCATGCAGAACAAGGAGGGAATGCATATGCGATCTTTCGATGTCGATTTTCTTTCCATGGGACAGGCTGCAAATCTGTATTTTCAGAATGTGAAGCCGGAAAAAACGACAGAACCAAACAAAGAAGCTGTCAGCTTTCAGGATGTACTAAATGCGAAAGTCGAACAGGAAGTGAAATTTTCCAAGCACGCAATGGGGCGGCTGGAAAACCGGAATATTGAATTGTCCGAGGATCAGCTTGAACGTCTGAATCAGGGAGTTGGACAGGCACGGACAAAGCAGATTCAGGAATCACTCGTGATGATGGATAATCTTGCATTTATCGTAAATGTTAAAAACAATACCGTAGTCACTGCGATGGAGCAGGGAGAAAGCGGACAGGTGTTTACTAATATTGACGGAGCCGTCATTGTATAAGAAAAAGCCGGACCGATAAGGGGGCTTTTGGTTTTCCGAATGACAGAGGAAAACCTAAAACAAGATTATGGAGGTCAAAAATTATGATGAGATCACTTTATTCTGGTGTTGCCGGACTTAAGACACATCAGACAAAAATGGACGTTATTGGTAACAATATCGCAAACGTCAATACAACAGGATTTAAATCTTCATCGGTGTTATTCAGCGATGTTTTATATCAGACAAGTGCCAATGCAACGGGCGCGACAGCTACCACAGGTGGTACAAATGCATCCCAGATCGGTCTTGGTGCCAAGACATCATCCATTCAGACATCAATTACACAGAATGGCAGTGCCCAGACAACAAATAATACATACGACATGATGCTATCCGGTTCTGCATTTTTTGTAGTCAGCCGTGGCGGAACAAATTACTTTACAAAGGTTGGTTCCTTTGGTGTCGATGGTAGTGGATGTCTTGTAAATGGAAGTGGCTATCAGGTTATGGGTTGGCAGGTTGATCCAGACAATCCAAACCAGATCAAGAAGGATACGGTATCTGCGTTGTATCCCGAGTCAGAGGAAAATAAGGTATCATCTCCACAGATGACAACAGACGCGCATTTTACCGGAAATATTGATATGACAGATCCAGAGCTTACATCTGTGGATGGACGTGCGATTTCTGTATCCATTTACGATGCACTTGGATATAATTATACTGTGAAATTTAAGCTGACACAGGATGAGAATCAGGCGGACAAGTCCCTATATAATCTGGAAATCGTGTCAATCAAGGATTCAAATAATATTGAGATCACTGGAACGGATGATCCAACCACAAATGCAGTGGAAGGCGGTTATACTGCAACAATCGGTGGTGCAAATTCCATTCAGGTCAAATTTGATCCGGATACCGGAAATTTTGAGTATGTCGGTGCGGCAGGACAGAAGAATGCAAAACTTGAGATCAAGCCAAACAATCCAAATGAAAAGGGCGATGTATTCCAGTCTGTGATCAATGGAGAGAAAGTTGACGGAATCAATGTTGATTTTTCATATCTGACAAGATTTGAGTCAAATGGTAAGTCTACAGTAAAGGCTGTGCGTGGCGCTGCAGATACGACCGGTGGTGGACGTTCCATGGGTAAATTAAAGGATGTCAGTATCGACGAGACAGGTAAACTGTATGGCGTTTACACAAATGGTGAGACAAAGCTGCTTGGACAGATTTCCGTTGCAACCTTTGAGAACCCGATGGCGCTTGAAGCACTTGGTAACAGTGTGTACACAACCACACAGAACTCTGGTTACTTCGATGGTATCGGAACATCTGTAGATGAAGATGGCGGTAAAATTTCTCAGGGTGTTCTGGAAATGTCCAATGTTGATCTTTCAGCGGAATTTACAGAAATGATCACAACGCAGAGAGGATTCCAGGCAAACTCAAGAATCATTACAACTTCTGATTCCATGTTGGAAGAACTTGTAAATCTGAAGCGATAACAGATAAATAAAATGGCAGGTATTTTCTACTTTTGACGATGTGAAAAAGTGGAAAATGCCTGCCTTATTTTGTAGACATAAAAATCGAACTGTGCTATAATTAGCCTAATTGTAATGTCGGAAAATGTGTAATCTTTCAGGGAGTACAGAGATATGATTGAAGTAACCAGATTAAAAGGGAAAAAGATGACGATCAATGCCGAACTGATAGAGACAGTGGAGGAGACACCGGATACTGTGATTACGCTGACAAATGGCAAAAAATTCGTCGTGAGTGAGTCTGCCGAGGAAGTAACCTCACTTGTGATAGGCTATAAGAGAAAAATATTCGCTTTGTTCATGGATAGTGGGAACAAGGCAGAGAATGTATAGGGGTTAAGGTCATGGATTTTACGTCAATTATAGGACTGGTGATTGCATTCGGACTCATGATTTACGGTATGGTAAGTGGACATGATTTCAGTGTAATCATAGATAACTTTGTGGATTTACCATCTGTGTATATCGTATTTGGTGGTGTGCTTGGTACACAGTTTGCCGGAAATTCTTTAAAGGGATTTCTGGCCGGACTGAAATCAATCGGATTGATCTTCAAGAATCCAAAGTCTGACGAAGCAGGCACGATTAAATCTATTATAGAACTTTCCAACCTTGCAAGACGGGAGGGGCTGCTTGCATTGGAGGAATCAGCGAACAATCTCGATGATGAATTTATGAAAAAGGGAATCATGCTGATCGTCGATGGAACGGATCCGGAACTGGTACGAAGTATTCTGGAAGCCGAGCTTGTCAATGTCGATTCCCGTCATCAGAGCAATATATCATTTTGGAAAAACGTTGCAACCGCGGGCCCTGCCTGGGGTATGATCGGTACATTGCTTGGACTGATCAACATGCTGAAAGATCTGGCTGATCCGGACTCTATCGGACCGAACATGTCTATTGCGCTTGTTACAACGTTGTATGGATCCATCATAGCCAACTGGCTGTGTGCGCCGATTGTTGCAAAGCTGTCTTTACAGAATGAGACAGAAATCAAATTAAAAGAGGTCATGATCGAGGGAATCCTGTCAATACAGGCAGGTGAGAATCCGCGTGTCATAGAAGAAAAGTTAAAATCATTCCTTGCACCGAAGGAACGTCAGGAGTTCGCAGAAGAAGGCGGTGGTCGTTAATGGCAAAAAGAAAACAACAGCCGCCAGACGAAGGTTCACCAGCGTGGATGTCCACGTTCAGTGACCTGATGAACCTGTTGCTTTGCTTCTTTGTATTGCTTTTCGCGAGTTCAACAATGGATGAGGGAAAGATTCAGAAGATTGCAGCATCTTTTGACAATCTGTCATTCAGCGTAATCAGCGAAGGAAGTGTATCGCTTTTGACAGGAGAGATGTTATCCGGAGGTATGACACAGCTTGCAGATACTGATAGTGTGTTGTCGGAAGCGGGCAAAAACATTGACGGAAACACAGGTGACAAGTCCAGCAGTGCATCCCCGACGGATGCGGAACATTTGTCTGACAATGACCTTCAGGCGGAGGTAGAACGCCGGGGCGAACAACAGTCAGAAGAAATGTATGAGGAAGTCATGCAGATGGCAGAGACCTATGCGATTGATGACCAGATCATCCTTGATTTTAATGATCAGTATGTGGAGCTGGATCTGAATGGCTCCATCCTGTTTGATTCCGGCGATGCGGAGATCAAGGATAATACAAAACTGTTTTTACAGAAGATTGCACAGATTCTTGCCAAGTATAAATACAACGTGATTGAGATTGAAGGACATACCGATAATATCCCGATCTCGAATTCAAAGTATAAAGATAATCGTTCACTTTCCGCAGAACGTGCACGCAGTGTATATGAATACATCGTATCGCAGGAGCATTTCATAGACAGTAACATCAAGATTGCCGGCTATGGAGACAGCCGTCCGGTTGCGTCGAACGAGACGGAAGAGGGAAGAGCAAAGAACCGGAGAGTTGCGATCAAGATTTACAACAAGCAGAATTCAAATAATTAAGGAGCCAGAAACATGAAGAAGAATCTTATAACCGTTGTTATATTAGCAATCAGTATTATAAACCTTGTGTTTAATATTTTGCTTGTGTTTGTGTTTATGCCTTCTACATCGAAGACAAACAAACTTATTACCGATATTGCAGAAGTTCTTGATATCGAAATTGCATCGCAGACAAAGGATGACAGTACATTTGATGTCAGTAATCTGGCACATTATGAGTTAGAACAGGGGAATCCGATCAATCTGAAAAATGATGGATCCGGAGATCTGCATGTCGTACAGTATGGTCTGACGATCAACATGGACAAGACAGCCAGTGATTACTCCAAGGTGTCTGCCAACATTGAAGCATCGACCGCGATGATCTATGATATGGCGAGAAACATCATTGGAAGCTATACATATACCGAAGTGATTGACGGAGAGACAACCACGAACAAGATCAAAGAGGAATTGTTGAAGCAGCTCAAGGAAACATTTAATACCGAGTGTATTTATTCCGTAAGCTTTTACAACTGGGTTGCACAGTAGATTATTGCCAGCAGGAGGTGAGAAAACGTGGCTGACGTACTCTCACAAAACGAAATAGATGCGCTCTTGAAGCAATTATCCACTGGAGAGCTTGATGCGGACGACTTTACAGAGACAAAAAGTGTAAAAGTCAAGGAGTACGATTTTTCAAGGCCAGCCAAGTTTTCAAAAGAGCATCTGCGTACATTAGAGATTATATTTGAACATTATGGAAGATTATTGAGCAGCAACCTGCCAGCGTACCTGCGGAAGAATGTGCAGGTTGAGGTAATGAACTCAGAGGCGGTTACATATTCAGAGTTTTCCAACGCCTTATCCAATCCGGTATTGCTTGGCGTTGTCAATATGGCACCGTTAACGGGCAATATCATTATCGAGATTGCGACCAATCTTGGATACGCAATCATCGACCGGCTGCTTGGTGGAGTTGGAGAACCGTTAGAGAAGAAAAGAGAATTTTCTGAGATTGAGCTTTCCATCTTGGA
>DJEI01000002.1:0-3056 GCA_002431865.1 Lachnospiraceae bacterium UBA5902 | reverse complement strand
AAAATCTTTACCATATTGATCGATCTGTTGCGGGAACCGTGGACAAATGTTGTAGAGATTCATCCATATCTGGAACGAATCGAGACGAATCCGCAGTTTGCACAGATCATTTCGCCGACAGAGATGATAGCAATCGTAACGGTCAATATCAATATCGGCGGAGTTGAGGGATTGATGAATATCTGTCTGCCATATCTGACACTGGAAGATGTGATGGACAAGCTGAATACCAAGTACTGGTTTTCAACGATGCAGGATCGTGACGAGACGAGTTATGCCGATGTTATCGAAACTGCAATCAACCGGGCACTGATCCCGGTATCCGCAGAGCTGGGAAAAAGCTCACTCACCGTTATGGATTTCATTAATCTGCAGGTGGGAGATGTGATCAAGCTGAATCGAAAAATTGAAGACGAGCTGGATATCTATGTGGGCAATATAGTAAAATTTAAAGCGCTGCCTGGGTCGTTTAACGATGATTACGCAGTGAAAGTAACTGAAATTATAAGAGAGGAGGAATAACAGAACATGGACGGAATGTTATCTCAGGAAGAGATTAACGCATTGCTTGGTAATATGAATACAGGTTCTTCCTCTACCCAGACAAGTAATGATGCCATACTTTCCGATGAGGAAAAAGATGCGATCGGAGAAATCTCAAATATTTGTATGGGTACGGCGGCAACAACGCTGTACTCACTGGTAAACCAGAAGGTTGTGATCACAACACCGGTTGTTGAGATTACGAACTGGGATAAGCTTACAGCAGAGTACGCAAAACCGTGTGTATTTATTAATATCCTGTATAAAGATGGAATTGATGGAAATAATGTACTGATTTTAAAAGAAGATGATGTAAAGGTCATTACAGATCTGATGATGGGGGGCGATGGATTAAATCCTGCACCAGAGCTGACAGAGCTGCATTTCTCAGCCATCTGTGAGGCGATGAACCAGATGATGGGAAGCTCCGCAACTTCATTATCTTCGATGCTGAATTGTAAGATTGATATCAGTCCACCGGAAGCAGAGCTGGTGGATATGGCTGGCAATATCGATGTTACAAAGGCCAGTGACTTTTTAGATAGGGAGTTTGTGCGTGTCACGTTCCGAATGACGATCGGAGATCTCGTAGACAGCACGATTATGCAGTTATACCCGATTCAGTTCGCAAGAGATCTTTATAAGAAATTTAGTGGAGAATCGGAAGAAAAGGAGGAAACACCACCGCCGGCTCCACAACCGGAACCACAGCCACAACCGGTTCTGCAGCCACAACCGCAGCCGCGGCCTGCGATGGGAATGCCGATGATGGGACAATCTATGATGCCACAGATGATGCAGCCGGATGTCAATGTACAGAATGTACAGTTCCAGGCGTTTAATCCGGTTATGAATCCTGCGTTGCAGCAGGAAAATATTGATTTAATTATGGATGTTCCTTTGGAAGTATCGGTCGTTCTGGGACGGACGAGAAAATCCATCAAGGAAATTCTGGAATTTGCACCGGGAACGATCATTGAGCTGGATAAGCTTGCCGGTGAACCAATCGATGTGATGGTAAACCAGAAGCTGGTTGCAAAGGGAGAAGTTGTTGTAATTGAAGAAAGTTTTGGTATCAGAATTACTGAAATTATTAAAGAAAAAATCTAAGTTTTAAGGAGTAATGATATGGCAAAGAGTATACTTATTTGTGATGATGCTGCATTTATGAGAATGATGATCAAGGATATTCTGGTAAAGAATGGATACAACATTGCCGGGGAAGCAGAAAACGGCGTAAAGGCTGTTGAGAAATATCAGGAGACAAAACCGGATTTGGTATTGATGGATATCACAATGCCAGAGATGGATGGTATTCAGGCATTGAAGAAGATTAAGGCAATCGATGCAAATGCAAGTGTTGTAATGTGTTCTGCAATGGGACAGCAGGCGATGGTTATTGAATCCATTCAGTCTGGTGCCAGAGATTTCATTGTAAAGCCATTCCAGCCGGATCGTGTCATTGAAGCAGTGAAAAAGGCAGTGGAATAGTATGTTTTTTTGCGCAATTCTTACGAGTAGTTTTTCTGCCGGCTGGAGTATCGTCAAACTGATATTGATTACAGTCTTAGTATTGGCTTTAGCGTTTTATTCTACGAGACTGATTGCGAAATATCAGAACAATACATGGACGGCAAAGAATAATATTCAGTTTATTGAATCTTATCGTGTCGGTGGCAACAAGATGGTTGCTATTGCGAAGATAGGAGAGAAATATTTTGCCTTGGGAATTGGGAAAGAAGAGATTCATGTGATCGCAGAATTGGATAAGGACGATCTGAAGCTCCCAAATCAGATGGTAGAGACTGCAGATGCGACGACACCAAAGATGAGCTTCAAAGAAGTCCTGGCGAACATGAAAGGAAATGCAAAAGACGATAACGAAAAGTAGGTATAGAAATGAAGTTCAGTAAATTACGAAAATTTTTAGTGCTATTTCTTATACCGCTTGCGTTTGTTGTTATTTTTTCCGGTACAGGCGCTGTTCATGCAACGACTGTGACACCGGATACCGGAGCAGAAGAGGGACAGGCCGACAGTGTGACATCGGACAATAACGATGCAACGACACTTGGTTTATCTCTGAGTACGAACTCAGATGAGACGTCTCTTTCCGGTACACTTCAGATTTTATTGATCATAACAGTAATTTCGTTAGCTCCATCAATTCTGGTTATGGTGACCTCATTTACACGAATCATTATTGTGTTACATTTTGTGCGGACGGCAATCGGTACACAGAGTTCACCACCTAATAACGTTTTGATAGGGCTCTCGTTATTTTTAACCCTTTTTATTATGAGCCCGGTAATTGCTCAGATAAAGACGGAAGCGTATGATCCGCTGGTAGCTGAAGAGATAACGCAGCAGGAGGCATTGGAACGAGGAATACAGCCGTTGCGGGAGTTTATGCTGAAACAGACACGGCAGGATGATCTGCGGTTGTTTATGGATATCGCAAAGGCAGAGCCGGTAGAAAGTGTAGATGAGCTTTCTATCACGATTATTATTCA
>DJEI01000099.1 GCA_002431865.1 Lachnospiraceae bacterium UBA5902 | reverse complement strand
TTGACAAGCGGCATCCGCGACAGGGACAGACGGATATCAGACAAGCTGGATTTGAGACTCAGGGTGTAATCTGTGGACTTTCTGAGGATGAGACGGATGTGTGGGGCGATGCGGCGTGTGAGTATCGGATTGTCGAACCAATCGTAGAGGACGTGGAAAAAGATGCGCTATGGACAGTCAACCGCGAATATTATCTGTCATTGGTCGATGAAGCCAGAGCGCGGAATGTGAAAATCTTACTGAAAAACATGTGTCGGAATGTTGGTGGACATTTCATACGGGGCGTATGCTCGGATGCGTCGGAAGCGGCTGCATGGGTAGACGCATTAAATGCGGAAACAGGAGAAGAACGCTTTGGTTTCTGCGTGGATATGGGAGTCTGCAATGTATGCGGACAGAATCTGAATGAATACATTACGCCGCTTGGAAATCGGGTGAAAGCGGTGATCTTACAAGATGGAAATGGAAATGAAGCGCAGGCGCTGCTTCCATTTACCGCGGCGAATAAGAAGTCTTCGCGGACAGACTGGCTTGGGTTGATCCGTGGGTTAAGAAGGATTACATTTGATGGGATTCTGGTTCTGAATCTGGAGGATACGGCAGCTGCCGTATCGCCGTTACTTCGTCCTGCGTTGTTGCAGTATGCGAAGCAGATTGCCGATTATCTGAAGTGGCAGATCGAGATTGAAGCAACGCTTGCCGGATACGAAAGCCGTGTGCTGTTTGGAGCAGGAAATATGTGCCGGAATTATCTGAAATGTTATGGTGAGAAGTATCCGCCGCTATACACCTGTGATAATAACCCACATTTGTGGGGAACCAAACTGGATGGATTGGAGATTCATAATCCGGAGGATTTGAAGAAGCTGGACAACGATACCGCAGTCTTTATCTGCAACATTTATTACCGGGAGATTGAGCAGCAGCTTCGGGATATGGGACTTCGGAATCCAATTGTTTATTTCAACGATGAGTATTTACCGCAGTTCCATTTTGAACGATTGAAGGACGAAGGGAGAAAATAATGCTTGGGATTGGTGTACAAAGCAAAAATGTAGTGGAGGATCAGTGCCCGGAAAAAGGATTTCAGATGTTGAAGGATACTGGATTTTCCTGTGCTGATTTTAGCTTGAATAGTTATCTTACTAACACAGATTTATATGCCGGAAAGGTCAATGCATTTTTCAGCCGGTCGATTTCGGAATTAGAACAGCATTTCCTGGCACATAAGAAAGGCGCAAAGAAGGCAGGAATCCGGATCAATCAGATGCATATGCCATATCCGATTTATATTCCGGATGGACCGAAAGAAATCAATGATTTTCTTTGGAATGAAGTGGCAGTTAAGAGCATGCAGATCTGCAATTTCTTAGAATGTAAAAATATTGTCGTGCATGGGTTTAAACTGGCACGGTTTCTTGGCTCTGAGGAGGCAGAATGGGGTTATACCGAACGTTTTTTGGATACGATTGCGCCTCTGGCAAAGGAGATGGGGATCACGATCTGCATCGAGAATCTGTATGGCGGAATCGGCGGGCATCTGCTGGAAGGACCTTGCTGTGATGCCAGAAAGGCGGCTGTGCGGATTGACCGGATGAACGAGCGATATCAGGCAGAGGTGTTAGGATTCTGTTTTGATACCGGACATGCAAATCTGGTCGGGCTTGATTTTGAGGATTTCCTGACAACGCTTGGTTCCAGGCTGAAGGTTCTGCATATCCATGACAATGATGGAGTGGCGGATCTGCATCAGATTCCTTTCACTTTCACGAGATCGCGTGAGAATGTGACTTCCACAGATTGGGAAGGGTTTATCCGGGGATTGCGTAAGATCGGCTTTGATCAGGTGCTCAGCTTTGAGACCGCGCCTGTTCTCACGGCATTTCCGCAGGAACTAAAGGCGCAGGCACTCACGTTGATTGCACAGATTGGGGCGTATTTTGCAAAAAAAATAGAAAATTAAAATGTACGATTATTCGATAGTTGCAGTTATTTTATACAATCATATTCTCCTGCAGAATCGTATCTGCCTCGACATTGACAGCTAATGTTTTTCCGATGATTTCATTCATTTTTTCAGGTGGAATTCCTGTGCCGGGACGCTTGTAAGTAAGCATCTCCGGAGTGAGGATTGCGCCTTTTTTGATGTCGCAGGTGGTGACGATCGAACGTCTGGCGTTGGAGCGGGCGGATGCCTCGGAGTCCAGACATTTCAGATCATAGCTGCCGCGCAGCGTGTCGATGAATTCGATTCCTTTCAGGATCTTTCTTGCATCATCCGGATCCATCGCGTGATAATGGTCGTTGCCCTTCAGCGTTTTATCCAATGTAAAATGCTTTTCAACGATGACAGCTCCAAGGTTGTATGCGGTTTTGATTACATCAGCGCAGGCATCCGGCTTCGTATGATCTGAATAGCCAATGAGGATTGGAGAACCATTTTTGTCAGCGTAAATTGGATCTTCGGCATATTTTTTTTTCAAAGAGGTGATCTTGTTCAGGTTTGCATGCTCGTAAGGTGTCGGATATTCCAGTACGCAGTGAAGCAGCGCGATTGGCTGGTCGTTGACACTTCGAACCATAGACAGGGTACGGGTAATCTCGTCCTCGTTGGAAGCACCGACAGAGATCAGCATGGGTTTTCCTTTTCGTGCCTGGTATTCGACAAATGGCAGATTGTTCAGGTCGGACGACGAAATCTTGTAGACATCCATCATGGAATCCAGATAGTCTGCGGAAGCAAGGTCAAAGGCAGTTGACAAGAACTCGATTCCAAGCATATCACAGAAATCCTTTAATTCGTGGTATTCGGCTTCGCCAAAATGATCAAATTTCTGGAAAAGCTCGTACTGGGAAGTAGTTGGTTCTTCTGTGGTATCCCAATAAGATGGGGAGGCTTTTGCAGCTAATGTGCCAGCCTTATAGCTCTGGAATTTTACGGCGTGGATACCGGCATCTTTTGCCTCTTTAATCATCAATTTTGCGGCATCCATCAATGGAATGTTAAACTTGGCTGCAATATCATAATAATTTACACCGATTTCGGCGATCAGGACGAATCTGCCTGCCAGCGCGCGATCAAAAATTGTACTCATATAGAATCCTTTCTGTGCATTGCACCATGCGGTTGTACTCTTCGGGTTTATCTGCTAAAATTATAGCAAGGTATAGATATTTACGCAATCGAAAGTCGAGCGATCCGGGTGATTGGGAGATGTGTGCAAAACTTGTATATATTTATTCAAACATCTGTGGGTAGAAGGAGGTAAAAATGGTACTGGCAGTAATCCCCGCGCGTGGCGGCTCCAAGGGAATACCGAGGAAAAATGTGCGGCTGATGCACGGGAAACCTTTGATCTATTATTCCATTCAAAATGCACGTGCGTGTTCCTGTATTGATGATGTAGTGGTATCTTCCGATGATGAGGAAATCTTAAGCATTGCAGCGATGTATGGCGTAAAAGCGATGAATCGCGACAGTGCACTGGCACAGGATGCAGTCACATTGGATCCGGTTATTTATGATGCAGTGCTTCGGATGGAACAGGAGACCGGAAAGAAGTACGATGTGGTCGTAACATTGCAGGCGACCTCACCACTCCTGACGGTGGAGACATTGGATGGAGCGTTGAAATCATTTTTACAAAGTGATTTTGATACTTATATCAGTGCAGTGAATAAACCGCACCTTTCGTGGACGACGAAGGATGGCAAATGTGTTCCTAATTATGAGAAACGTCTGAACCGTCAGCAGCTTCCTCCAAATTACCTGGAAGCAGGCGCATTTCTGATTACAAGACGGGAATGTATGTCAGAGAATAACCGGATCGGAGCAAAGGCGTCTGTCTACGAGATGCCGGAGAAAGAGGCAATTGATATTGACAGCTATGCAGACTGGATCGTATGTGAGCAGGAGCTGTCGAAGAAACGCATCTTATTCCGTGTCGATGGATATCGGGAACTGGGCATGGGACATATTTACCGCTGTCTGACGCTTGCATACAGTCTGACGGGACACGAGATCTTATTTGTGACATGGGAAGACCGAAAAGAGGGCTATCAGAAATTACTGGATTCCCATATGCATGTCCGGTCGGTTGGCAATGATGAGGAATTTTATGCACTTGCAAAGCAGTGGCATCCGGATGTGATTGTCCATGACTGTCTGAATACCGAGCGGGAATATATCTTGCAGCTAAAACAGCTTGTAAAGCGCGTGGTGACATTGGAGGATATTGGCTCCGGTGCGGATGTGGCAGATGTAACAATCAACGCATTGTATGAGGACGACAGCAAAGGTGAAAATTACTATTGGGGTGAAAAATATGTCTGCCTGAAGGACGAATTCCTGATTGCACCATGTGCGGAGTATCATGAGCAGGTAAAGAAGGTCGTTGTGTTATTCGGTGGCAGTGATCCGTCTGATTTTACATATCGTGCTTACAATCTGGCGAAAAAAATGCATGCGGATTTCCCACAGATCAGCTTCCGGTTTGTACTTGGTGCCGGCTATGATAACTGCGTACATAAGCTTGCAGATGATGAAAACTGCAAGATCAAGGTGGCAACGGATATCAAGCGTGTGAGTGATGCGCTGTCCGATGCGGATCTGGCAATCACCTCACAGGGAAGAACCGTGTATGAGCTTGCGGCGATGGGAGTTCCGGCGATTGTTCTGGCACAGAATGAGCGCGAGACGAAGCACACCTTCGCACAGATGCACAATGGTTTCCTGAATCTTGGTATGGGAAATCAGGTGAGCGATGAGACACTGGAAAAGACCTTCCGGTTTGTCGTGGAGACCCCACAGATCCGTGCGGAAATGCGGAATCTTATGTTGTCGCATGATCTGCGCAAGGGAATCGAGCGTGTGAAGCAATTGATCTTGCAGGATGAGTAATTGAACATTTATTGTAACTATATCTGACGGACACGGGAGAAAGTCAGTCAGATATAACTGTATTTAAAATCTCAGTCAGGCGTGTATCATAACTATGGTACCGCTTGACTTTTTCATATCCGTTTCTTGCGATCTGTAATCGTTCCTCTTCGTGGGTTAAATAATAGTCAATCTTCTGAATCAGATCATTGGCACTGTCATAGAGCACCAGATCTTCTCCGGGCGTGAAATATTCTGCAAGCTCCGGCTGATAATTGGATATGAGAAATCCGCCGCACCCCATGATATCAAGTGCGCGCTGTGGAATACCGGACTTGATCGATCGAAGAGTAATGTTCAAATTGATCTTACTGCATTTGAAGATCTTCGGCATGACGCGCTCAGAATCTGCGATACCACGGTTTTTGACATATGGCAGCATAGAAGCGTCGCTTTGCGTGTACAGATCAACATGAAAATGCCTGCTCACTGCATCCAGAGTATGCTTCCGTTCCAACTCTGTGCATCGGCAGTTGAGATAGGTATCTGCGATAATTCCCTTTAAATCTGTCTCGTAATCATCCGGGAGTGGATCGAAGCCGACGGCGGAAACAAAATCAGACACCCATTGGTCTGTAAGTGAATCCTCAATAAAATTATAGCCGTAGACATTTTGCTGGGCGGAGCAAAGTCCCTCCACATACCCGCGCATATAAGCAGGAAGTTTATCGGCAATGTCATCATAACTGTTCTTCTCTGAGTACAGGGAGCCAACAAAGGAAACGTCTGTGCCATACTTTTTCATATCCGTGTCAGAGACTGAAACGTTGTCAAAATGCTCGATATCACATGCAAGCAGTGTGTGGAAACAATTTCCAGGATTGCGGTGCTCGAATTTGGCAAGCTGCAGCTTGTCGAACAGGAACAGACGGTTGTGTGGATATTCCATCGTCTTTGAGTAAAGGGTAGAGCAAGGGCTATCCACGGTATAGGAAATATATGGGATGTCAAAAGGTTTGCTTGCGCGTGCGATGATTGGTGAAAAGCAGACAGAAAGCACTGCCGCAGCATCAGGTGTTTGCTGAAGCAAGGACGCCAATCGCAGCAGGTAATCCTTGTCGTAATCCTGCGGCTCCCGGTCGTGCATAAATTCGACGACCTCATGACCAAGCCGGATCAGACTTTTGAGGATGCCCGGTTCGCATATGCTATGATGTCTGCAAAAAATAATCTTCATGTGAAATATCCTTCCCTTATATCTGTTTACACCGCTTGATTCCGGCACGTGCAGGAGCATAATTGCCCGCCTTCTCATAATAAGAAATGGCGTTCGCTTTGTCCCCCAGACATTCCAAAATCACGCCGACATTGTAAAAGGCAGAATATGAATTGACCCCGTCTACCACACTGGTTGGAAGCTGTGTTGCGGAGAGGAAACTTTCGATTGCCTTCGAAAACTGTGCGTTGTTCATATAGATCAGACCAAGGACAAACAGGTAATCTGCATCCCCTTTGAAATCATCATACACTGCTTCTAGCATAAGGGCATCCGCAAACCGTTTTGTGTTGATCAGACAGTAGCCGTAAAGATTGATGATACTGTGCACATAGCTGAGTCTGGTGTCAAGCGGCAATTCCATCGCCTGTTCAAAATAAGAAATCGCCTGATCGTACTGCCTGGAATAAAAATAAGAATTGCCAATCTGGTAAAGCGTGTAAGGATCGTCTGGGTGCGCTTCTAATTCCTGCAATAAAAGCTTGAGGTTTCGGTTTGCCTTTTCGGTCCGGTATGCTTCATTTCCCTGATATCCGACATGGGTGACATATACTGGCGCATCAAAATAATCCGGCTTTTGGGATGTGTCCAGCGGGACAATCTGCTCGTGAATCCGTCCTTCAAAATGATATAGTTTGCGGGAGAAGAGACGCGCGATCGGCTCGGTGCTGCTCATTGTCTGCCCGTCACTTTCATATAAGCTCCTGATATGGATACGACCGATAGAAGCCGGCATAGCCTGTATCTGTTCCGGTAATTTCGACATACCGAACGAATCAACAAACTCATCAGAATCCAGGAATAAAATCCAGTCATTGCCCGCCTTTTGTACCGCGAAATTTCGGGCGGCAGAAAAATCATCACACCATGCAAAATCATAAACACAGGGGGTAACTGCGGAAGCAATCTTCCTGGAGTCATCCGTAGACCCAGTGTCCACAACTACAATCTCACAGCCCAGATCTTTGATCCGCTCTAAGCATATTTTTAAATTTTCGCATTCATTTTTTGTAATAATGCAAATAGATAGATTTGGCATGTTTTGTACGCTCCGTTTTTTGATAGTTTTATTATGGATGTGAATGCGGGAGGTGTCAAGCATATCCACGTTTTCGGGATACTTTTTGTTCTGTGAATGGGGAATTACAGGTTTTAATTGACATTCCTGCATTATGTAGATAAAGTGAAAGAAGATAAAACACAGAAGGGAAACATAGAAAGAAAAATGGGGATGCAGAAAGAACTGGAAAAAGAAACGGAATATGATAAAGGTTCGGAAGCCTATGCAAGGCTTCTGGCACAGGAAGAGCGGGAATGGCATGAACAATATGATGCCCTGATTGCAAGAAAATTAGAAATTTTTGATAAACTTCTGCAAATGCATAGTGCGGAAAGCTATGAACTGATCGAAAAACTTGTTGGGGATGCGATGACCGAAAATGTTGCCAAGCGGAATACGCCGTATGCATGGATTGTTATTTTTACACAGATTTACCGGGCAGAGAAGAATGCGGGCGAAATGCGGACGCTGTTTGATTTTGCTGACAATCTGCAGGATTTGATAGCCATTGTGCAGCAGGTGAAATTTCTTTTGTGGGAGATCGTGTTTCTACAGGAGAAAGAGTCAGAACAACTGCTTAGAAGTTTTGTAGCACAGTATGATATGCAGCCGGAGCTGCTGCGGAGTCTGGTTCACATTTCGTGTCTGGAACCGGAAGCTGTGATAGAAAGATTAACAGAAGAGGTTGGATTAAATCTATAGATGAAGACAATGGATATGCTTGTTTTATTCATGATGAATATCTGGATTATAAGAGGATAAGAGATGAATGAGAAAAAGATATGCTTTATCATGTGTACAAATGATGCGCAGTATGAGGCAGAAGCAATGCATTTTATAAGTAAATTACATGTGCCACGAGGGTATGAGATAGATGCAATCAGCATCAGGGATGCGAAAAGTCTGACATCCGGGTACAACGAAGGGATGCGAGCAAGTGATGCAAAATACAAGGTGTATCTGCATCAGGATGTGATGATCGTGGAACCGGATTTCATTGCAAAGCTGCTGTGTATATTTGAGACACCGGAAATTGGCATGGTAGGTATGGTCGGAACGCCTCATTTGCCGGAGAACAAAATCCCGTGGTGGGCATGGCGAGTGGGAGCGCTGTATACATGCAATGTGAGTGCAATGGGGATGTTTGATTATGAATATCCGGAAGAAGCACAAAATGGTGTCATCGAGGTAGAAGCCATTGATGGACTTCTGATGGCAACGCAATACGATATTCCGTGGCGGGAGGATCTGTTTGATAAGTGGGATTTCTATGATGTGTCGCAGAGTCTGGAGTTTATCCGGCATGGTTATAAGGTTGTGGTGCCTTATATGGAGAAGCCATGGTGCATTCATGATGATGGATTTGTGAATCTGGTGAATTATTATGGAGAACGGGAAAAGATGCTGAAGGAATATGGCGATGATGTGGCGCTGACATAAAACAATATGGTAGGAGGCAGGAATATGTCAATTACATTAAATGTGCCACAATACAGTGTGGCAGAAGATACAGTTTACTGGAACGATTTTTTTGAAGAACAGAAGAACCTGCCTATGTTGTGCGTCGGACGGGATACCTATATTGAGGGAACACAGGTAGAAGCGGACTTGCAGGAAGATATTTTATACAATGTCCAGGTAGGCCGTTATACTTCGATCGCACGTGATACAAAGATGATCATTGATTTAAATCATGATTATAAGCGTGTCAGTCAGGGGTTGATTACAGGGATACCAAATCGGAAACCCCATCTTACACGCCGCAAAGGTCAGATTGTTATCATGAATGACTGTTGGATCGGAAATGGCGTAATTATGCTTGGCGGCATAACGATTGGAAATGGGGCGGTTGTGGCAGCCGGGGCTGTGGTTACGAAGGATGTACCATCCTATGCGATTGTTGCCGGGAATCCGGCGAAGGTGATAGGGTATCGGTTTGAACCGGCACAGATAGAGGCACTGAATAAAATTCGTTGGTGGAATTGGTCTGCGGAGAAGGTACATGCAACGGCGGATTTACTGTTTGATGATATCAATCCTTTTATAGAAAAATACCTCCCGGAGGCAGAACAGGAAATCACCCGGATTCCGCAGGTTGAAATCAATTCGATCGAAAAAGGTTTTACAGGTGAAGACAAAAGGTTGTTGTATATTCCGGATTTTGAACAGGATTATCCAACGTATCCACGCGTAATCGACGCGTTTGTGAAATCTTATGCAAATACGAATTGCGAATTACTGCTGTATGTGAAAGAGGATGCATATATGCAGGATAAGCTTGCGATTTTAGATCAATTATTTGAACCGTATGCGGAAGTGGATTGTTATGTAAATGTATATGTGGGGAATCTGGATGACGAACGCGGACTGTTTGCGCAGAGTGATGCGTATATTACAAACCGCAGTCTGGATAATGTAAAACATATGGATATGGCAGATTTTTATGGTATGCCTATCATTTCTGCATTTAATCTTCCGGTCTTCGTGGAGGGGGAAGTCCGGATAATGTATAAACCTTGATATGGATACAGCCGGGATTAAATAATCCCGGCTGCTTTTAACATGGTTACAATTCTCACATCGTAACTGTGATATTCTTTCACCTTTTCATATCCATTTTTTGCAATCTGTTTCCGCTCGTCATCATGCGCCAGATAATAGTCGATTTTGGCAAGCATATCCGGGATGCTGTCATAGAGGACGATATCTTCGTCCGGAACGAAAATCTCCGGGATTTCAGCCTGATAATTCGACAGTACGAAGCCGCCACATGCCATCAGGTCGAAGATACGGAGTGGCAGACCGGTTTTGATCGGTCGGTTCGTCATGTTCAGGTTGATCTTGCTGCACTTGATGATCTGCGGCATCATCGTGTTGGAATCTGCACCGCCACGACACCGGACATGCTTTAATGGTGTGGTATCGGTCAGCGTCCACAGGTCAAATTGATAGTTGATCCCCTGTTCCCGTAATTCATCGAAATGCGCTCCGATTGCGTTGCAGGTACGGATGCGTTCCTGCTCGGTGCATTTGTAGCCCAGGTAAGTGTCAGCGACGATGCCTTTCACGTCTTCCGCATAATCCTCTCCAAGAGGTGCCCAATTGGCATATTTCTTGAATTCCTGCGCCCATTCATCAGTGATGGAATCTTCCAACAGATTGTAACCATATACATTTAACTGGGCGGCAATCAGACCGTCGACATAGCCGCGCATCTCGTCCGGCAGCTCTTTCGCAATCGAATTATAGCGGGTTTTCTCGGAGTATAGGGAACCGACAAAAGAAACATCGCAATCATAGTTTCGATGATCTTCTGCAGTTACATTTACTGCATCCCAGGTTGCAACATCCGCGCCCATTGGCAGATGGAAGATACAGTCCGGGTTGACCGGAGAAAATTTCTCCCATTGCATACGATCTAAGACAAAGATCCGGTTCGTCGGATATGCGATCGTTTCAGAATAAAGCTGGAAGCTGGGGCAATCCACCGTCCAGGATAGATACGGCAGTTTAAATACCTTGCAGCAGCGCGCTACGATTGGCTGGAAATTCACGGAGAATACACAGGCCGCATCTGGATTTTTCTGAATCAGGTTTGCCAATGCTTCCAGATAGCCTTTGTCGTAGTCGACACTTTCGAATTTGCGATCCATCGTGATAACCGTGATACTTAACCGATGCATCGCATTGGAGATTCCCTTCTCGCAGATGCTTCCCCATTTGCAAAAAATAATCTTCATAATTGCAGCTCCCCGCTTTCTACCGAAGTAATATAGGAATATTATAATCGAGATGCAGGGGGGATGCAATGTGAAGATACAAGAATAAATACAAAACCGGACGGTTCCCCAATCCGTCCGGTTTCTATGTAAACACACATTTGAAGTTATTGCATTCGAACATCAATAACCCCAGCTCTCCTCCTGTCCAAGGGTGTTTGCCTCGGACAACTTCATCGTAGCATAAGTGGGTGAAAAAACAAGGGGTCTGGCACAATTGACGCTCTGGAGAGCATACTTTGAATTTTACTTAATAAAATTAAGTCAAAAATGACGATTTTCATCGCTTGACGCGCACATAAATGGTTGTTAAAATGGAAAAAGAGAATCAATTTTTGGACAAAATTTTGTAAAAATATAAAATGATTTGAATGGAAAGGATACCGAAAATGAATTTTTTTGTAACAGGTGTAAATGGACAGCTTGGTCATGACGTGATGAATGAACTGAGCAAACGAGGACACGAAGGCGTGGGTTCCGATCTCGGAGAGACCTATGCAGGTGTGCAGGATGGATCGGCAGTTACGACAATGCCATATGTAAGTCTGGATATCACCGATCAGGCAGCCGTGAAGAAACAGATCATGGAGATCAAACCGGACGCTGTGATTCATTGTGCAGCATGGACAGCCGTGGATGCAGCCGAAGATGAGGACAAGCAGGCGACCGTAAAAAAGGTAAATGTGGACGGCACAAGAAACATTGCAGAAGTGTGCAAAGCGCTGGACTGCAAGATGCTGTATCTTTCAACGGATTATGTATTTGACGGACAGGGCACGACGCCTTGGGAGCCGGATTGCAAGGATTATAAGCCGCTCAATGTCTACGGACAGTCAAAGCTGGACGGAGAATTGGCTGTTTCTTCCATATTAGAGAAATATTTTATCGTCCGTATCGCGTGGGTATTTGGTTT
>DJEI01000045.1 GCA_002431865.1 Lachnospiraceae bacterium UBA5902 | reverse complement strand
CCTTTTTCACAAGTACGATCTGAATTGCCTCCAACCGCTTGCCAAGGCCGCTCGTACCTGCCGGATCTCCATTCCACGCCCACGAAAGCCAGCCGTAGGTCTGTGCATGCACACGATAACAGATATCGTAATGGTTTGCGATTTCTCCCTTGAGACGGATTCGGATTGCTTCCAGTCGTTTTGCCTGCCCGGAAGTGCCGCTCATCGTGCCGTTCGACACCTCATTCATCCAGCCATAGCTCTGTACGTGAGTAGAATATTCGATGCTTCCACTATACTCATTTCCGGTCAAAGCGATTTCGATGCCTTCCAATCGTTTTCCTTCACCCGTTGTGCCGCTAACCTGTCCCATCGTTTTGTACGATGTCTCCCAGCCATACGTCTGGCGATGAACCCGGTATTCAATCGAGCCATCATACCCGGTCTGATTGTTGAACTTAATCTTGATCCGCTCCAACCGTTTCGACTGTCCGGTTGTGCCAAGTATCAGCGTGTTGTTCCTGTAAACGCCCGCTCTGTCGCCGTATGTCTGCACATGCGCCTCTCCCTCGAAAGAATACGACGCCGCAAGCGTATCCATCTGCGTCACAGATGCCATACCCAGTACAATCACCATTGCAACTGCAATCGCAATCATCTTTTGTACCATTTTTCTCATAATTCATCCTCCTCTGCTATACCGCACATTATCCGACCATGTGGGTACACCCTCGTCTCTGGTTTCATTGTACTTCAATGGGAAATTCGTATTTCTCGATCACTTGAATTCGTATTACTCGTTTAATTAGAAATTGGTAAACTCTCGAAATGGTGGCTCGAACCACCTGTAGTTGGTAGAGTACCGCATTCTAAGTTGTTTGTCAAGAGGAACGATCAGAATTCCATCCGTTTCCGGTGTATCAAGCACAACCGTCGCATTGCTCATTATAGCATAACCGCTTCTTTGTTGCAATATATTCCGTATTGCATCTTGCAATGCATACTTCATCTGTTATTTGCAATAATATAACTTAAACGGAGGTGTAATTATGGCATTTCAATTAAAACCAAATAAAAAAGAATCGGAAAACAAAACAATTCGTTTTCCAATTCCTTTAATTCACAAAATAGAAGCAGCGATTCAAAATCAGGATGTCACCTTCTCCAGCTTTGTCATCCAAGCCTGTGAATACGCACTGCACGACCTGCAAAGACCCGATCACTCCAATGCAGAGCCGGAGAAACAGGATAGGGAGTAAGATATAACCAATCACAAGGCAGTTAGAAAAAATTGCCTTGTGATTTGCTGACTTTATCCTATATCACTTGTTGCCACTATAAACCGGATTTATTAGGGGACGCTTCTTCTGTCCCGAAGAGCGTCCCCTGTCTTAATTATTTTTGAAATTTTCCGCATCCACCCGTTGCAGTTTCACGATTGTTTCACAATGATTTGTTCTAGGAAATTGGTCGACACAAGAAACCTTATCCACATGGTATCCGCGACGAATGATCGTCTCCAGATCACGTGCCAGAGAGGTCGGCTTGCAACTGATATAGACGATCTCGTCCACGCCAAATGCAAGAATTTTCTCCAACGCTTTCGGATGAATCCCATCCCGCGGTGGATCGACAATGATCAGATCCGGTTTGTCTTCCACAAGGTCGATTGCCTTTAACACATCGCCTGCGATGAATTCACAGTTGGAAAGTCCATTTGCTTTCGCATTTTCTTTCGCTGCTTCGACTGCTTCCTCCACGATTTCGATTCCTATCACTTTCTTGGAAACCGCTGCCATCATCTGCGCAATCGTGCCGGTTCCACTATACAGATCGAACACGGTCTTGTCGCCATCGAGCTTCACGCTGCCCTGCATGATATAATCGCGCGCCTTCTGATACAGCACCTCACAGCCACCTGTGTTTGTCTGGAAAAATGAGAACGGCGAGATCTTGAACGTAAGTCCAAGGATTTCTTCCTCGATGTAATCCTGTCCATACAGAAGCTCCATCCGGTCACTCTGCACCACATCGCCCAAAGCGTCATTTTCTGTGTACAAAATACCTGCTATACTTCCCTCAAATGCATCGGTTTTCTCCAGTTCCAGCAGCATTTCCACGAACTCCTGAAGCAGCTGTTTCACATCGAATCCATATGCGTCCCACTGTGTCGAAGTTACCAAGTTGATCAGGAACTGCCCATTTGCCCGCGACTGGCGCACAACCAGATTCCGCAGGATTCCCTCATGGCGCATCCGATGAAAGAATGGCACATTTCGCTCGGAGAAAAATGCAAGTGTTGCCGTGAGTATACGGCTCCAATCCGCACCGATGATCTCACATCCATCGACTATCAGGATATCATAGAAGCTTCCTTTCTGATGCAACCCGAGTGCCAACGGACCGTCCTTGTAGGCATCACCAAATGTAAATTCCATTTTGTTCCGGTACGCGGTCTGGCTCGGCGAACCAAGGATTCCCTCCCACTCATAATCCTTTGAATTGGAATCCTCCGCCAGAAGCACGCGGTCGAGCAATGCTTTCACCATGTCCGCTTTCAGCTTCAACTGATTGTCATACGACATCGTCTGGTAGGCGCATCCACCACACGCACCAAAATAAGGGCAGGTCGGCTCTACGTCCTCCAACGGACTCCGCTCCAGGACTTCCAGCACCTTGCCCTCTGCCATGCCGCTTTTCTTCTTTGTTACCATGTATTTCACTTTCTGTCCCGGCAGGGCGCCCTTGATCGTCACCTTGCGCTCGTCCACCTGAAAGCTTCCTTTGTTCGGGAAATCATAACGCTCGATGATTCCCTCGCATACATCACCTTTTTTCACTCGACTGTCTCCTCATTTTCGTTTATTCTCATATGATTGCGGAATAACTTATTTCTCTATGAGTTGTAAACAATACACATTATACGCAGACACGCTCTCGCTCGGTTCATCACGCAGTGGTACTAAATTCACGTCACCAAGTTGCCGTTCATTAAGTACCAGCGTGCTTCAACGGTCTGCTTTACAATGAGTATTATTTACAACTCCATATACATATTCTCTTCCTTCCGCCATCATCATTCGACATACCTTAATTCGTATGTCACTTCATCTTCATCGTCGATTTCCATCACCATATACGTGTAACTGTGATCCGCCTGCCGCGGCTTCGAAATGCTGCCCGGATTCAGGATCGTCACATCATCTGTCACCAAACCATAGGTTTGATGACCTGCGCACGCATCAGCGTGCTTCCTTGTATCATCTGGATCTTCCTCCAGATATGGCACATGCGTGTGTCCATACATCGCGATATCGCAATCATTTTCCAATGCTGCTAACCGCAGCAGATCCAACCGTATGTCCACCTGATACAGATGCCCATGCGTTGCGAAAATGCGATGTCCGCCAGCCTCGATCACATTTACATTCAGAAGCTTTGCATCATAATCGGTATTTCCGCGCACGATATAACATGGCACACCTGCCAATGATTCAATTTCACGTGCATCTCCGACATCGCCCAGATGAATCAGCATCTGGAATTCACCAATTTCTTCCCGCACCTGCGCGATTGCAAGCTCCACGTTTTCATTTCGCCCATGCGAATCACTCATTACCAAAATCCGCAGCATAATTTCCTCCTTCGAATCCTATACTACAATACCTCGCGAATCATTTCCAAAGCACGTCCACGATGGCTGATCTTGTTCTTATCTTCCGGTGCCAGCTCCGCAGTTGTCTTTCCATACTCCGGCAGGAAGAAAATCGGATCATAACCAAATCCATTTTCTCCGGCAGGCTGATGCGCGATCATACCCTCGATCACACCGCGGCGTGTTGTCACCGTACCATCTGGAAATGCAGCCGCAATTGCACATACGAACCGCGCTGTCCGCTCTTCCTCTTTCGCATCTGCAAGCGCGTCAATGATCATCTGATTCTTGATGCTGTACGGTGTATCCTCGCCCTGCCATCTTGCCGAATAAATGCCCGGCGCGCCATCCATGTAATCAACCTCCAGACCACTATCGTCGGCGAGAACCACACAGCCTTCGGCTTCCTTTGTCTTGCTTATGGCTGTCGCTTTGATGATCGCATTCTCCTCAAATGTCTTGCCATCCTCCACAATATCAATGTCGATGCCTGCTTCCTTCATAGACACAATCTCGTACCCACAATCCGCCAGGATCATGCGCACCTCCACCATCTTATTTGCATTACCTGTTGCAAAAATAATCTTCTTCATCTGCCTATATCTCCTCTTTCTTATTTTTCTTCTCTAATTTATCTCTAATTGGAGCAAATCGTCATTTTCAGCTCGCTTTACTCCAACTTCATTTTTCCTACTCTCTTCCTACTTGGAGCAATCCGCCCTTTCCTGCTTGCTTTGCTCCTACTCCATTTCTCCAACTACTTTCCCGCTTGGAGCAATCCGCCCTTTCCTGCTTGCTTTGCTCCTACTCCATTTCTCCTACGTTCTTCCTACTTGGAGCAAACCATCCTATCTTGCTTGCTTTACTCCAACTCCATCTCACCAAGCACACCTTGAAGGTCACGAACAAAAAAGCCTGCAAACAACATTCATGCAAACCTCAGAACTATGTAGATGCATGTATCTTTCAATCTGTACATGAACTATATGATATGTTTGGAACTTAGAAGTTGTTAGTGTTCTGCACTCTATCAGCAATGCCTGAACACGATGTTCAGGCAAGCTGCCACTGAGCCACGGATGGCGAGCGGAGGGCGCCTATGAACGAAGTTCATATTTAGAATGCGTCCGACAATCTGCCGCCGAGTAACACGAGGGGGCATCACCCGTGCAGCGGTTGCGTGTGTCTTCGATAACGCAAATCAGAACACTTACTACTTCTTAGTTTCAATACATTATATAGGAATGTACCGATTGGAAGATACTTGCAACAAACACTATATCGGTTTGCATGTCCGTTACTTCCTCTTGTTTCGGGAATTGCCCCCTCACTACGCTCGGCGGCAGGTCGGCAACGCCATTTATAGAAATGGAACTACGTTCCATTTTGGCGTTGCCTCGTAAACGCCTTCAAGCACACATTGCATTTCTCACTCGTCTCCGCCCGATGCCACATCTCCCCATACAAACTGATGTAGCCCTCGCCGTCACTGATATCAAAGCTCGCCGTCCGCTCATCCGCATTGTACTCGATTGCGATCGGGTGCACCGCCCCAGGTGTCTTGATCTTCACGACAACCGCGTAACGCTCATTGTCATCAAGTTCGATCTCCTCCGGGAAATCCACCGTGTAATACCCGGCGTACTGCATACTGCCGGACGTCACAAACTCCCGGTCTTTGAACGAATCCACGCCATCGAAATGCCGCACGACATACACTTCAAACTCCGTATCCTTGTCCGTCGCATAGAACGAAACAGCTGCCAGATTCTCATTTTTTCCAGCCTCATAGACATTGGAAAAATACGCATCCTCCTTGGAGAAACCAAGCTGTCCAACCCAGCCGAGCTTATCCGTCTGGTAGATCTTATCATAATTATCTTTGTCGCCAACCCGCGTGTAGACGACCGATTTCCGGCAGATTTTCGTATCATAATAGGACACGTAGAAATATCCACCATCGCCGAATTCCTCGCCCCAGCTGTTCTTGCAGATAAAGGCACCGTCGCCCTCCGGCTGGATCGTGAAATTCTCCTTCGGAAAATTATCATCCCAGCCAACAACAACGACATCATGATTCGGCGTCTCATCACCATCATAATAATACGCCGCGTACTCACTCGAATAATACATCGAATAGCTGTCTACATATTCCAGCGCCGAATAAATCGATGTCTCAATCGCACCGTACCGGAAAATTGCGCTCTTGATCGTCTCGTCCTCACGCCCGTTGATGATCAGCGCCTCCTCCAGATGCTTCTCCGCAGTAAGATTCGGATCGCTCATGCCATCACCATACGGATCATCCTTCTCCAGCACCGGTCCCTGCCAGGCCGCCAGATACGCGATACTCATCGTGTGCTCGCCGCCGCTGTTTACATCCAGCGCATAACTGTTACACATCGACATATGATCGACCGAGAAAATATCCTCCTCCATCGGAAGCAGCGTTGTCTCCAGCGCGCCAAGCGATGCAAATGCCCAGCATGTACCATATCGTCCCTGATCACGCACCGGTGACACGCGCCCATAATCACGCATATCGTATTCCTCCGGCAATGGCGTCTCATCCGGCAGCCGCGCCAGATCGACCCATTTCTGATCGACATAATAATCAACCTCGTAGCTCAAATACTCTGCGATCTTGTCAATCGGCATCATCAGCTTGTCCTCTGCCTCATCCACATAGACAGCATCGCCCAGCTCCACCTCGGTTTTCTTATTGACCGTCGCCTTGTCCGAACCCACGGCAAGCGAAATGCTGTTGTCTCCCTTCATGATCAGGACAGCTCCATCCGGGTATCGCTGCACAGAGCACAAAAGCAGGCTGCGCAGGAACTCGCCCTCCACCATCAGGTGCATGTTGTCACTCACGTAAAATGTGTAGCCAAACTCCTCCGTGCTTCCGCCGCCAACCGTGATGATTACGTCGTCCCCATTCATACGGGAACGGATATTTGCCGCAAATGCATCACTGCACGTCGCAAGCGCATCCGATTCATCAATCGTCTTGACCGGATTTCTTCCTAAAAAAAATGTAATTGTCACCAGCACTGCAATCAGCACCGGAAATATCCAAAATCGTTTCAATGCTTAACGCTCTTTTCTACTGTTCTTTCGGCTCCTTATTTTTCGGTGGCTTCGGTCCCATAAACTGATAGAAATAAGACTTGATCATACCATTGTAGATCTTACGGTTCCGATCTGCTTTTCTTCCGATATATTTCTCCGCATCCTCATAGGATGTAATCAGGTACATCGACCAGTCCGGAAGGTTCGCGAAGCTCTCCCCGATCGTCTTATAAAGTGCCGGTAACGCTTCCTTCTCCTCCAACCGCTCGCCATATGGCGGATTCGTGATGATGAAACCATAATGCTTCGGATGACGCAGATCCTTCACATCCCGCGCCTGAAAATGAATATAATCTCCGACTCCAGCTGCCTTCGCATTTGCCATCGCACACTTCACGATCTCCGGGTCTAAATCATATCCCTGAATATTCATCTGCACATCGCGACGAATCATATCCTCCGCTTCATCATACGCGTTGTACCACACCTTCTTCGGCACAACCTTGCCCCAGCAATCGGCAGTGAATTCGCGCATCATGCCCGGCGCGATATTTGCCCCGATCATTGCCGCTTCGATTGGAAATGTACCGCTGCCGCAGAATGGGTCTACCAGCACACGATCCTTGTTCCACGGTGTCAGCATCAGAAGTGCTGCTGCCAGTGTCTCTGAAATCGGTGCCTTCCCGACAAGTGTACGATATCCACGCTTATGCAGTGAGGTGCCGGATGTATCCAGACCAATCGACACCTGATCCTTGAAAATAAACACACGGATCGGATACTCGTCCCCATCTTCCTCGAACCGCTCCACACGATATGTCTGTTTCATGCGCTCCACAATTGCCTTCTTAACGATAGACTGGATTGCACTCGCAGAAAAAAGCGCACTCTTATTTGTCGTCGCCTTTGTCACCCAGAACTTTGCATCCCGCGGAAGAAACTCCTCCCACGGAATTGCCTTTGTCCCTTCAAACAGTTCATCAAAATCCGTAGCCCGGAAGCTACCCATCTTCAGCAGAATACGCTCTGCCGTCCGGATAAATATATTCGCACGGGCAATCGCGGTCACGTCCCCGCGGAATGTGATTCTTCCGTCCTCCACGGTCACGATCTCATAGCCCAGATCCAATATTTCACGTTTCAGCACCGACTCCAGTCCAAAATGACACGGTGCAATCAATTCATACATATTTTCCATGCTTGTATTTCTGCCCTTTCTTCCCCTGTTCCGATTTTTGAACATACTTAGTTGTATTGTAAATTTATCTTTGTACGAAGTCAACAAATTCAATCAATTTATTCTTACAATTTGCACATGTAAATTTTTACAAATGCTGTTCCTTTTCAACATTTGATTTTTCTACACGTACCCCGAACACTGCATTATTTAATGCCGGGTTTTGGTCAACGCCCCACGATACCCGGAGATTCCCCCAACCGTGTTGATAACCTTATACCCTTTCTCTGTCAATATTTTTGCAGCCAACGTGCTGCCTCCCCCGTTTGCGCAATAAACCAATATCACTTTCCCTTTCGGAAGAGAAATATTGCCTGCCTGTATTTCTTCCAGAGGCAGATTTATCGCCATCGGAATGTGACTTTTCGCAAATTCTTCGCTCGTTCGAACGTCAACGATGATTCCTCCATAGTTAAGAGCCTCACTCAGGATGTTCCGGATATTTATATTATGAAATCGCATCGCTCCGCCTCCTTTCTTCTTACTAATAGGATATGCGAAGCATGCGGATTTGTGTCTATATAAAAAAGAGCTTCCAATATGGAAGCTCTCCGCTCAATCCAATGTTATATTATTCTCCAATGCAATCTGACAAGTGTAATATGGTATGCATACAATTCCTTGATTATCTTTACAGACATCCTTCGTTGTCAGTATTTTCTTTCGATTTCCAAAATCAAACTTTGTAAAATGTGTTTCCTGAAACGATTTATTTCGTATCGATATTTCCATTGCAAACATATCATTAAAATAATCTACTTCTGCCACAGTTGCGCCATGCTCATCATACTTCTGCGCTGCATGCAACGGCTGTCCATACCGGATTGCTAACTGTCCTTTCAGTGTACATTCCACCAGTGCCCCCAACAATGCACCAAAAAATACATCCGTTTTATCAATATCGAGATTTTCACATATATCCTTCATGATGCCAACAAAGAAATGCGGATATGCAAACGTAACCGAATACTCCGCGAAAAACGCATCTGCATTATTCCATTTCTCATATATGCCATTAAAAAAGGAATCCAGCCGACTTTCCGATTCTGGGTTATACACTGTAATATTTACCAACTTGCACTGATAGAGAAATCTTACACAATCCAGCAACTTCTCCTTAGACATTCGATTGTCCAGTTTGTAATTCTTCAGAACAGATGCATTTACAACGGCATCAAAATCCTCTTTCCGGATCTTTGAAACAGCCTCCTTGTTTATCGCCCTTTGATTATAATATGTTCGGACTTTCTTCAATAAAAATGGATACTCCGCAATCTGTTTTGCAGATATCTGATCTATCAGATTCACAATGATTGTATATGCAACTGCCTTCAAATTCTGCATGTTAATTTCATCAACCTGCACTGCATTGTTTTTGAAGAAAGAATTCGAATGCGACTGGATCGTTTCATCCAGACAGCTTTTCAAATACACCTCCACACCATCGCCCATGCAGTTAAACTCACTGTTGTTAAATAAATAATCCAAATAATCATCTTCCGATATCCGCGAATTTATTTCACTTATTGTCGACTGTGCAAGAGATGTTCCATGAACATAATCATAATATTCCGTGAATGAAATAAAATCCATTCTCGCCATGCCTGCCCGCGCACCAAAGGCGATACTCATTGCATTTTCGATATATACCTGCTGTGATCCGGTAATCACGATGTGATACTCTGCCGATCCCATTGTCAGTGTCGCAGTCTCCGCGATTGAAGCTAAGCAATGTTCAAAATCATCCAGATACGTTATCTCATCCAAATAAATATTTGCTTTTTCATTATCCCTGACAACGGTATATATTCTATCCAATACATCATCGGATTTGTCCGTCGACATTGTCTTGAAATTATAATATTCCCCTCCGAAATTCTTCCGGAGCTGCTTCATTGCAAATGTTTTTCCAACCTGCCGCGGACCGGTTAATGAAATAATCGCTTTTTTATTCATTTTATCGCAAACATCATAATATGCTTTTCTATAAAATTCTCTTTTCATTCCAACACCTCCGGTCTGCTACTTTATAGCTCCTGATAAAATCATATCTTTGAAACCTCCTAATGTCAATCTTTTCTAAAATATCTTTCTACCTCAGCATGTGTACGATTTTTACATGATGGTTTATTACAAAGAAAGAGGACCGCTAAGCGGTCCTCTCGGAGGGGGTTTTTAGTAACAGTCTGTACTGTTACTTGAATAGTTTTTCTGGCTGTTCTTCTGACTATTCTTCATCTTACTGTTTGAAGCTGTTTCCTTGTTTGTCTGATTGCTTCCTGTATAATTTGTCTGCTTGTTCTTCTGCTCGTTTGACTGATAATTTTTTTCTGCCATAACTAATCTCCTTTTTGCTTTGCAGTTTTCCCTGCATTTGTAATTCGCTACATAAAGAAGTATACCCAGTTTCCACGATACTATTCAAACGATTTCAAATAAACATTTAGAATTTAATGTCTGTTATTAATTGCATTTACAATTGCATTTGTAGATGTCTCACTAACCTGTCGATAATTGGTGTCATCCAAACGTCCACAGATTATGCCGTTAATCATAGACTCTGCCTGACCAGCTTTTGCTTTCTCGAATATCAGAAAAGGAACGTAAAACGTCTGACCGCCTGTTGTTGTAATGTACAATTCTGTAACAAACGAAGTAATAGCTGTAGAAGCCCCAATAATCAATAATATAAGTCCCCACAATGCAGATGAACGAAACAGTGCAAATGCCAGGATTATTTCAATAATCCCCACAATCAGATTTTTAAATTGTAACCGGAAATTTGAAGATACCGAGGCAACCTGATTGACCGGTATATTCTCTTTTTGTGCGCCTAATGGAATTAAGGAAAGAATCGTATTTGGAATTTTTAGTCTGACAAAATTCTGATCAGCCGATATATTCCCTTTCAGATAAAACGTAAGTAACCCCGTCATGTAAGTAATGTTATTCATATGTACCTCCCACTTATTAAGAAAAATTTATACACGCATATGATACTAGCTTTTTTCGTTATTTGCAATACCTTTTGTAATATTTTTGCATTGCTTTTTGTGATGCGCCCTATTTCATTTTTCTTATATGAAGTATTCAAGATGAATTGATAATTTCTCTGATTTCGCATAACAAAAAATGAGTGTCAAATAACTATAACAATATTGTTATCTGACACTCATTTTTTATAAAACAGATTTACCAAAGTTGATTGCTAATATATTCTAACTGATGCTTACATTTTGTAACAGATTGATTTACTACCACTCTTTGTCTCTCAATTGTTTTTGTTTCACCTTCTTTTAATAATTCAATTGGTTTAGCTTCCCATGATGAGATACGACCAGATCCCAAAAAATCATCCAACATAAACAAATGATTATCCGGATTATCCGTGCTTAATAGTGATCTATATTTTGATAAAATATCATACACCCTGCCTAAATAAACCTTCGTTTGCTGATTTGGCACATTCCTTGCACCTGCAACTGTAGACCAACCACAATGCGTCAATACAACCATTTGAATTTTAGGAACGTTCATATCATTTTCTAACAGATATTTTCTAAATTCGCTTTGCGGATTTGTCAATGTACTAATAAGTAATTCCAATGACTTAATTGATTGTTGATCCGTTCTAACCGGAATAATTAATGCGTCTGCCGCATACCATGCTAACTGCGTTGCTCCCGCAAAAAAGGGTGACGTGTCAATTATGCATTTATCTAATGAATTTTGCTCCAACTCTCTATCAATCTCATTTCTTAATGAATACAAAATACTGTTCAAAGCCTGCTCTCTTTGTGGTTGTTGCAAACCCGTTGCCTGATTTATTGCCGTATTTAATTGTGAAGGTAATAAATATAATTCATCCGAAGATGGTATGAAATAATTATTTTTGTCCGCAAAATATTCATTAGTTGCACCAATATACATAGCAACTCTTGTAGCCTTTCCAAGACCTGGTACTAAATACGGTAATATCATATCTCTTACATTCGTTTGATTCCCCGCATAATAATTCTTATCATAAAAAAAAGATAAGTTTCCCTGTGGACATGTATCTACAGCCAATAAATTATTTGCAAGGTAACTCAAATTAAAGGAAAGCGTAGTTTTTCCGATTCCACCTCTTAAGTTACATATCGCATATTTCTTATATTTGGGTAATCCGTCAATATTCTCGGCTGTTCCTTGAGCAATATCGTATTGCCTTGCTATGATATTTCCAATTGCCATATCATCCCCTCCTTATTAGTTTTTCGTTTTTGATATCATTGCGCAAAACTAATTATATTATATGTTATTTCCCCGCAATATGCAATACATTGAGTACTATATTTTTTAGTTTTTTAACTATGTATTAAACGATCTGCCAATAACGCAAACGGGCATTGTACTGTATTATAATACGGTACAATGCCCGGAGTCATTACCAGAATTTATTGCAATTCATTCAAACTTGCAAACCGATACCCCTCTGCCTTCAGGTTTGCAATCACCTTTTCCAGCGCCCCAGCATTTGATGACGATACGTTGTGCATCAGAATGATTGCCCCGCTGTGATGATATTTATTGAAATGGTCAATCACGAAATCAACACCCGGCTGGTTGTTCACATCGAAATCCATATACGCCATGCTCCAAAAAATCGTTTTGAAACCAAGGTCCTGGGTGATTGCCAGTGTCCGTGCGCTATACTCGCCGCAAGGCGGTCTGAGGTACGGGTCCATCGCATATCCGGTCGCCTCCTTCATATAATCCGCGCATCCATTGACCTCCTGCACAATCTCCTCATAGGACTTATCCGGCATGCATATATGGTAGATGGTATGATTCCCCACCTGATGTCCTTCCTCCTTCATTCGTTTCGCTATGGCAACATTATCCCGGATGTACGTCTGTGTCACGAAAAAGCACGCCGGAACATCTTCCTTTTTCAAGATATCCAGAATCTGCTCGGTATATCCATTTTCATACCCACAGTCAAATGTCAGATAGACGACTTTTTCATTCTTCTTTGAAGCATTCTGATCCAAATAGTACGCGTCATATTCAGAGATATCGATCGTATCATCACATCCGCTTGGTCCGTGGTTCATATCCCGTCGGAACCACCAGGAAAGCTTCGTGTTATTATAATTTTGATAGGCCTCTTTTTCTTTTATATGATTTTCAATCGGGTATGTCTGATACCTGCAGAAAACCTTCCTGCACTGATCAAACATACTTTGAATCGGGCGCGCTCCATCCTCCTGCTCCGCATATCCTTCGGTTGTACTTGTCAACCCATCTTCCACATCACTCGTTGGATTCCCGGATGTATCCACTTGCCCCGACTCACTTCCATCCGCCTCCCCCGCGGATGCTCCATATGTAACAACACAAAAACTGCCAACTACCAGAGAAATCAGAATCCCTGCAAGGCAAACCACTCCTTTCCACCTGCTGCCCAAAACACCAAAACGCCTTGAAACCATTCCTGTTTCATTTCCTACACAATATTTTTTCATCAAGAAAAGAATTCTGCCAGAAAGCGATTGAGCGTCTCCTCACTGGCGGCACTCTCTTTTTCCTGCATTGTCCGCCCTGTGGAGTCTTCCCCGGATACTTCCGTCTGCGAAGCTCCATTCTTGTCGGCAGGTTCCCCTTCCTCCGCCGACATTTCCTGTTTAACTACAAATGGACGCACCACATTTTCCGTCTGCTCCCGCGGTTTCGGAATGCGCTCCAGATACCCGCGGATATTCGCTTTCAGGATTTCCACCTTATTATTTATTACCAATATATGATCAAGTACGAGCAAACATGCACATACCAAAATACTGTTCGCTAAGAAAAACTGCATGTCCGGACTGCCCCTCCAGCTTGGATCGTAATAGAGGTACGCCCCCGCCATCGTGCCACAGACAACAAGCGACAGCACGGTTCCGCTCCGGTTCCAGAATTCCATCGGCCGCGTCAGGAATTTTAACCCCCGCACAAAACTTTCCGCGTACGCCTCCTCATCGCCTCCGCACAGCCCAAATCCTTTTTTGTTCTCGTATTGCCGGCACATGTTGCGAAGCTTCTTTCGTTTTGTCTCTCCCAGATTTCCCGATGCACGCACCATTTTACTCATGTAAGCATTTGCCAGTATCTTCATAAGCACGCCCAGCACTCCTAACCCCCACAGTATGTAGACTCCGGTTGAAACTTCCATGATTTTTTGCAGCATACAAAATCCCTCCATTAAGATTTTTTGGAACGACAGCCATTCTTCTCTCCACTGTCTGATGGCGATTATAGAGAAGGTGAACTTCAGAATGCAACCCCTGTTCGGTCGTAAAAATCCCTGCAAATATGACAGAAAATATGGGTTTAAGGAACTTTATATTTATGCTATAATAGGAACGCTAATCGTATAATATTTATTATACTGTCATTACACACGAGAAAGGATGATACACAATGACATATAAGACAAAAGGAACCTGCTCCCAGATGATAGAGTTTGACATCACAGATGGCAAAGTGCATAATGTAAAATTCACGGGCGGCTGCAATGGTAACTTAAAGGGCATCGGACAGCTTGTGGAGGGCATGGATGCAGAGGAAGTTATCAAACGGCTGGAAGGCACAACGTGCGGATTCAAGAGCACATCCTGCCCGGATCAGCTTGCACAGGCATTAAAGCAGGCTCTTCACGCATAGGTTAAAGGTATAAGTAGGAGGATTAACCATTCATGAAGCGTATTATATTAACCGGTGGCGGAACCGCCGGTCATGTAACACCCAATATGGCTCTCGTTCCAACCTTAAAGGAGCGCGGATATGATATTCAATATATCGGCTCTTATGACGGAATGGAGAAAAAACTGATCGAAGATATGGGCATTCCATATCACGGAATTGCAACCGGAAAGCTGCGCCGCTATTTTGATCTGCGCAACTTTTCTGATCCATTTCGCGTGATCAAAGGCTTCAACGAAGCGAAAAAACTGATGAAGGAGTTAAAGCCGGATGTTGTATTTTCCAAAGGCGGCTTTGTCTCTGTCCCTGTTGTTCTCGCCGCAAGCGCGAAGAAGATTCCATGTATTATCCATGAATCCGATATGACACCGGGACTCGCAAACAAGATCAGTATTCCAAAAGCATCCAAGGTGTGCTGCAACTTCGCAGAGACAATGGAGAATCTTCCTGCAGGAAAAGCGGTTGTGACCGGTACACCGATCCGTCAGGAATTATTTGCAGGTGATGCTGTAAAAGCGATGACCTTCTGTGGATTTACAGAGGTGCGTCCAACCCTTCTGGTCATCGGCGGAAGCTCTGGCAGCGTGCGTGTCAATGAAGCAATCCGTTCCTGTCTCCCGGAACTGACGAAGAAATATAACGTCATTCACCTCTGTGGAAAGGGAAATATCGACGAAAGCTATAACGGAACTGCGCATTATGTCCAGTTCGACTACATCAAGCAGGAGCTTGCTGACCTGCTCGCATTAGCGGACATCGTCGTCTCCCGTGCCGGTGCCAATGCAATCTGCGAACTTCTGGCACTCCGCAAGCCGAGCGTTCTGATTCCATTATCGCTTGCAGCGAGCCGGGGCGACCAGATCCTGAATGCACAATCCTTCGAGAAACATGGTTACGCGAAGATGCTGCAGGAAGAAGATCTGTCGAACGAGACCTTGCTTGCAGCGATTGACGAAGTCTACAACAACCACGATCATTACATCAAAGCAATGGAGCTTTCTACGAAATCCGATGCCATCACAATGATCTGCGATATGATTGATGAATTAGCAGACAAATAAAATCAAAATCCCCTGAACCACATTCTGCTTGTAACAAATCAGCATTGTCGTTCAGGGGATTTATTTTCTCACTCTTTTATACCTGCGTTCTTGAAAAACGCTCCTTTATCTTCTCGATTCCATCTATCACCAAACGATTTCGGAACAATATCATAATCGCAAAATATCCAATTGCACCAATCACAACCGTCAACGCAATCGTCAAAAGATCCGAATACCGGCTATGTGCACACCAATTGTAACAGCACACGATTGGAATACACGCAATCAGGCTTTGACCAAGCTGCCGGCCAAGCTTTGTAACCGGATACATATGCCGGGCTTTGATACTTGCATAAATGAAGATTGCCAGTTCCGCTGCAACCGTACTGGCAGCTGCACCGAATTTCCCATATACCGGAATTGTCAACGCATTTAAACAGACATTTGTGACTGCACCAATCACAACACCCGTGGACGCCCATCGGTCTTTCCGGTGTATGATAAACAACTGATTGATCAGGAAACTGTTAAAGGTTGCAACAATCACATTCAACATCAACACCTGCATCGTAGATGTAACGCCTAAATATTTACTGCCCGCAAACAAATGCAGCACCTGCCTGCTCAAACAGAACATGCCAATCGCCATCGGAATATTAAAGAGCAATATAAGCCGCGCGGTCAGATCATTCAGCTTCTCCGCCTGTTCCTCATCCCGTTCCATCATATACGCAACGCGCGGCCGAATCACTGCATATAACGCACTGAAAAACGATGTTAAAACCGAGGCAATTTTGATTGCTGCCGCATAGAGTCCAACTTCTGTATCATCCCCGGTAATATAACCAAGCATGGAACGATCCATTACCAGATACACCGCCGATGCAACATCCAACAGGAAGATATAGGACATCGGCTTCAAATGAATCCGCAGCTTCTTACTGAGCCGCAGCTTGAATTTGACATATTTTCTTGCCCGGATAAAATTCATCACATTCGAGCCGACACTGGAAATCACCAGGGTCAATGCATAAATCATATAATCATTTTCAGATTTTACACATGTAAAAAGCAGTACTACCGATATAATCTGCATGACAAATGAACGAATCGTAATATACTGATACTCCTCATAGATCGTAAAAAGCCATTCCACGCCAATCGCAGATAAGATGATCGTGGACGAAAAAAGCAGCATCAATGTGCGGTATCCTGCAAGCTTCGGTATCGCAAGTGCAGCAAAAAAAAGCACATACGCAAGTGCGGAAGTCATCAGATTGATGGAAAGCATATCACTCGCAAATTCATCCATCTTTTTCCGGTCATCCCGGATACGGGCGCCCTCCCGGATTGCATAGCCGCCAATCCCGAACGCCTGCAGCAACGTGAAGTATGTCATGTTCGCCTGCGCATAATCGACCTTGCCAAGTGCTTCCGGACCTAAAACTCTGGAAGAATATGGGAATGTAATGAGTGGTATGATCACCCCCATCATGGTCCGCATCATATTAAATATAAAATTAACCCCTAAGGATCGCTTCTTTTCCAACTTTATATTTCCTTTATCTCAAATCTCTATAAAAAATAGAAAAGCTGTCACATAAAACGTAACAGCTTTTTTTAAAATAATTCCTTTTCCAACTGGAAGATGAAACTGTCAAGCAGCTGCATACGCTTCGTATATTCTGCTCTGGCTGCATCTGTCTTGCATCTTCGAATCTTCGGTTTGTTGTTTCTATAATAATTCTTGATCCGGTAATAGGCTTTCTTATAGCTCGCCTCATCCTCACATGCCGTTGCCATCGAATCCCACAGAACACTGATTGCTCCAACTTCATCGAGCAGATCGGCATCCATCACAATCTTACATTCCAATGACAGATCAGCATCCGAATCCTTGTCCTCGTGAATCATAATAATCTCTCCCACACGCCGGATTGTCTCCGGATCAATTCCAATGCTGTCCATGTATTCTACAGCAAGCTCCGCACCAACTTCTCCATGTGGACGCTCACCATCCCATCCAATATCATGAAGCAGAGCTGCAAGTACGATCACATCCAGATCTCCGCCAAGCTTTGACTGCAGCTTGATTGCCCACCGGTACACACGCATCGTGTGCTCAAACCGGCTGCGGAATGGATAGTTCGAAGGCCTGCCGTTCTCAGAAGTCATCTTCTTTACATATTCAATTACTTCTGCATAATTTACACTCATGCCGTTGTTTTTGCCACCCGATTCTTTTGTTCTTCCCAAAGTTAGGTATCATTTACCTATCTCTAAAATGATACCATTTTTTTACAAAAAATACCACATGTATTTTATATTTTTTTAACCGTGCGGCTGGTGTTGTGAAGCTCTCATGAGCGTTACCACGGCAGTTAACTCAGTCCAGGCTGCCTCGCGGCGCACAGGAGATTCTACTTAGTGCTGCTTCGTTCCCGACCTGACACGGTTCATAGATTCCTGTCGCGCAAGACCCAAACATCAACGCCACTTACCGGGGGCAGCCTCACAAGAAGACAACCCGAAACCAGCCATCACCCCCTCTGTAGCGGATTGAGGGTACAGGGCACCGCTATCTCCCCGGCTGCACGGAAATTTTATAACAAGTCCTCGCATATCCACCGAAAAGTTTATTCCTTATAAACTCCATATCGACAGATACTTCTTTAGTATATAAAAATAATTATGTAAAGTCAAGACATCCCATTATTTTCTTTTGCCTCGGCTGCCTTCTTTTTTGCACGCAGCTCTGCAAAAAAACCGGACATCATCGCCGAACATTCTGTTTCCATGATTCCACGCGTCACTTCCACCTGATGGTTGAATTGCTTCATGTCAAGCAGATTTAGGATGGAACCGGCACATCCTGCCTTCGGATTCATACACCCGATCACGACCTTCGGAATCCGAGCCTGCACGATCGCCCCGGCACACATCTGGCATGGCTCCAATGTCACGTACATCGTACAATCCTCCAGCCGCCAGTCACCCAGCACCTTGGACGCTTTTTTAATTGCCATGATCTCAGCATGCGCAAGCGTCGTCTTGTCCACGTTCCGTCGGTTGTAACCACGCGCAATCACCTTTCCTTCATAGACGATCACACACCCGATCGGCACATCGCCGTTCGCCGCCGCCTTCTTTGCAAGCGTGATTGCCTGCCGCATATATCGTTCATCCTCACTCAATTTTCTCATATTGTACCTCATTTCCGTATCCTTTTATTGTACGTTCCCATAAAATGTACTATACTGACTTCATGACTGCATCACACACATGTCCTGCAGTCACAAACACGAGAAAGGAGACACCCATGGGACCACTGATAAAATATACAAACCGCTTAATCCTGCGCGTGGAAAATGAATCAAAAGCCAAACAGGTCTTAGATCTCTACCTGCGCAATCGTCTTCCTTTCGAGCAGTACGAGCCAACACGCCCGGCATCCTTTTACACACGGGATTACCATTGGTCTTCCCTGCACCGCGAATACATCGCCTACACGATGGGAACCTTCCTGCGTTATTATATCTATTTAAAAGACCGCCCGGATAAGATCATCGGCGCCATCAATTTTAATATCTTCCGCATCTCTCGCGAACCATATGCAGAGATCGGATACAAGGTTGACGCCCTCTACCAGAACCGCGGCATTGCATACGAAGCCTGCGAAGCGGCTCTCTATGTACTCGAACACGACTACCAGATTCACCGCGTCGATGCCCGCATCCACCCGGAAAATATTGCTTCCATCACACTCGCAACGAAGCTTGGTTTCCGCCCATTGCAGTTTGAGCCACAAAGTGCCAATATCTTAGGGCACTACGTTGACCTGATGCGGTACACAAGGCTTCTCTGATTCTGCAATTTCAGACACCCAATAGCCAAAATTCCCGGTCAGGATCTTCGTCTTCCGCACCGGGATAAACACACGGAATCCAAACATATTCGCCAGATACCGTTCTTTGTTCGTGAAGATTCCCGGCACACCGATCACATGCAGTTCTGCCTTATTCATCTTCACCTTTCCAAGCATCAGATACTGATATTTATAATACCCATGTGCAAGAAAGCTGTTCACACCCAGCTTCCAGTTCGCCATATTCAGCTTCCCGATATCCTGTGGCGCAATCTTCACGCCATCCACGATCTGACTGCCTGCAAAAAGCGGCAGCTTCGGATATGTCGTAAGCATTTCCTCATACCCATTTGCCATGTCCGAGGGAAGTGGAATCTGTGGGATTTCCTCGACAGGTTCCTCCTGCGGCTTTGTCCCGGCACCTGCATATTCCAGCACGGGTTCGTCCTCTTCCGCAAGCTCGTCCTGCCTGTCAGCCACCTGCACCTGCCGCAGATCATATCGTTCCGGCGCCCAGATACCGGCTAAAATCTCACCGTCATCGCATACGAAATACACACCCTCATATTCTGGAAATGCCACGCCATCTCCCAGCGGATTGCTCCAAGGGAGCTCCACGCTTGTCAGGATCGTATCGCGCTCCCCCGCCGCGAACTGTACCTCCGTAAATGGCTTCGCCTGCCCATGCCACAGCAGATACGCATAACACGTACACGCATATTCCTTGTACATTTTCATCCCCATTCGTATTCTCGTCACATCCGTATCTTTGTTGCTGATTCTCTGTACCTTGATGAATCCGGCAATCTCGCATCGCACGTACTCGCGATACCGGTAAATATAAGACACCCATCTCCTCTGCTGCATCACAGACCACGCTCCCCCTTCATATTTCTTCGCAGAGATTGTAAGTCATGCAGCACGAATATATCCCCATACACCATGCATTTTCACAATCTCCTGACAATACGTATTATATATGTATGCAGTGGGTTGCCTGTTTATCACAATTTTTTTACGACATAATATACATTTGTACGACGCCACACGCCCATAGTATTCCCTGCGCGGATACCGCTATAACTGTGATCCACGCTACTCACACAGCAGATCGGAAAGTTTCGCAAACTGCGCAAGTGTCAGTGCCTCGCCACGGATACTCTCGGAAAGCCCCATCTTCCGCAGTGCTTCTACAACCTCTTCTTTACTGATTGATAACTCGGCGGAGTTGTTGATACCGTTTTGCAGTGTTTTCCGGCGCTGGTTGAACGACGCACGGATCAACTTGAACATGAATTTCTCATCCTTCACAACCATTTTCGGCTCCGTATGTCTCGTCAGCCGGATCACCGCAGAACCGACATTCGGGCGCGGCATGAAACAGTTCGGCGGTACATTTGCCACGATATACGGCTCCGCATAATACTGCACCGCAAGCGACAATGCGCCATAGTCCTTGCCGCCCGGACCTGCCTGCATCCGCTCAGCAACCTCCTTTTGCACCATGACCGTGATTGATGTCGCCGGGATATGATTCTCAAGCAGTCCCATGATGATCGGCGTCGTAATATAATACGGAAGATTCGCCACGACCTTTACCGGTCTGCCGCCGGTCAATGCCGCGATATCCACCTTCAGAATATCCTCGTTTACGACTGTCACGTTATCATACTCCGCAAGTGTCTCGGCGAGGATTGGGAGCAGATTCTTGTCGATCTCGACCGCGAACACTTCCCCTGCCGCCTCTGCTAAATACTGTGTCATCGTGCCGATACCCGGACCGATCTCCAGCACGACATCGTCCTTTGTAATCTCCGCAGCCCGGATGATCTTCTCGATCACATGCCCATCGATCAGGAAATTCTGACCGAACCGCTTCTGGAACGCGAAATTATATTTCTGTATGATTTCAATTGTAACTTTCGGATTGCTAAGCTTTTCCATTTTATCTCCATTTCTCTACATCTGAATTTTATACATCTGGTTCGCATTTTTCCATGTCTCTGCATACACCTCGTCCACCGGAATCTGCTTGATATCAGCGATCGCCTGTGCGACATAGACGAGTTTCGATGAATCATTGCGCTTGCCGCGGAATGGCTCCGGTGTGAGATACGGTGCATCCGTCTCAAGCACGATATTTGACAGCGGAATATATGCCACTGCTTCCTTTAACTTCTTCGCATTCTTAAATGTCACAACACCCCCGATGCCGAAGTAAAATCCCATATTCAGGAAGTCACGTGCGCTCTCCTTGGAATACGAGTAACAATGAATCACACCGCCAATCTCCTCTGCATGGGACGCCCGCATGATCTGGATCGTATCCTGCGCCGCATCCCGGCTGTGAATGGCGATTGGAAGCTGTAACTCGCGCGCAATATCCATCTGTCCGGCGAACCATTTGTGCTGCAACGCCTTGTCTGTTTCTTCATAATGATAGTCAAGTCCGATCTCGCCGATGGCTACGATCTTGTCGTGCTTTGCAAGCTCCTTCAGCCGCGTTACATTGTCCGGGTTCTCCAGTTCTGCAACCTCAGAAGGGAAAATGCCGACCACACCATACATGTTCTCGTATTTTTCTGTCATCCGAACTGTCTCTTCACTCGCGCTGATATTCGTTCCGATGTTTGTCACCGCGTATACACCCTGTGCCGGAAATCCCGCCAGAAGCTGCTCCCGATCTGCATCAAAGCTCTCATCATCATAATGTGCATGTGTATCAAATATCTGAATCATTTCGTTTATCCTTGCCTTACCATAATAATTGCGTTTATTTTACCCTACACCGGGTATTCGTGCAACCCCGCCTGCAAATATCTGCGAACCCATGATCCTTCCTGCACAAATTCGCCATAATATTCGTGAATTTCTTCGGTTCGACTATTGAAATCCCTCTGTAATTTCGGTAAAATGGACATTAGGTATATGTTACGCACAAGGAGGAGCATTTTTATGACTATAAATGATTATTTAGATATGGAAGCACTCGATAACATCCTGGAGCAGTGGGCGGCTGCAACACACATGATCGCCGTTGTTCTCGATGATGAAGGTAACTTCCTTTCCAACAAGCTTGGATTTTCCAGAAATAATATAGAGGCATTCAGTGAGAGCATCGAAGTCGATGACGTCGAGGTTGCAACAGTTGTTGGCGGTCCTCTGGATGAGGATACGGACGAAGAGGTTGTCGAGGCTGCTGCCGCAATTCTGGTTGCCGCTGTTCAGAATCTCTTAGAGGCTGGCTATCGCAAGAAGAAATATGAGGAAGCAGTTGCCTCCTTCAACGAAGAAATTGATGGTGCTGCAGCTCTGATTAAGGAACTTGCCGGAAAATCACAGGGCTTAAAGAAGATTGAAAATAAACAGAATATCCTCGCACTGAACGCTTCCATTGAAGCTGCACGTGCAGGCGAAGCCGGACGCGGATTCACCGTTGTTGCGCATGAGTTTGGTAAGATGGCACATGAATCAGGTGTGATCAACGACTCCATTCAGAAGACATTACAGAAGCTTGATGCATCCATCAAGAGCTATGACGCTGAATAAACAGCAGGGATTTGAGGATGTGAAAACTTTTTCACAAATAGAACATATTTTAGACACAATTTATTGCTATAGTATGCATTGTAAGAGCTTTTCATATATTTGAATCCTCTCTCCCCTCAAACAAGTGGCGAATTAATTCCCTCCCCGGTTTTTCTCGCCACTTGTTTTCTGTTTACAAGGTTTTTAAAAAGTTAAACCATTTACGAAATATCCATATTAATACAAGTTAAAGTTAAATATATTTATATATTATAACATTGCTACATTCACTCTGTAGATAGAGTTGTACAAGATAGATATTTCTTAAACAGACCGTTGAAGCACGCTGGTACTTAATGAACACGCAGTGTGAATTTAGTACCACTGCGTGCTGAACCGAGCGGGAGCGCGTCTGTGTAGAAATATCTATCCTGTACAACTCGACCAAAAGAAAGAGAGGAAATACATCATGATTAACGAATTTTACAAGGATATGACAGGAAAAGGTTCTATCATTCGCCAGTTCTTTGACTATGCAAACAAGAAGGGCGCAGAGATTGGTATGGAGAATATCTACAATTTCTCCATCGGAAATCCATCTGTTCCAGTACCACAGGCATTTACCGATCGTATGATCGAACTGTTGCAGACGGAGGATCCGGTAAAGCTGCACAGTTACAGCCCATCGCTTGGACTTCCATCTACAAGACAGGCGGTTGCTGATTCTTTGAATAATCGTTTTGGCATGAACTACACGATGGATCACATCTTCATGACAAGTGCAGCAGCCAGCGCGCTGGCACATGCACTTCGCTGTGTGACAAAGGACGGCGACGAAGTTATCACCTTCGCGCCTTACTTTCCGGAATATGTTCCATATGTGACAGGTACCGGCGCAAAGCTTACCGTGATTCCTGCCGATATCACCACATTCCAGATCAACTTTGAGGAGTTTGAGAAAGCCCTGAACCCGAATGTACAGGCAATCCTCATCAACTCTCCGAATAACCCATCTGGTATTGTTTATTCAACTGCCACAATCACGAAGCTGGCAGATATTCTGCGTGCAAAGGAAAAGGAATACGGACATCCGATCTACCTGATCTCCGATGAACCTTACCGTGAGATCGTGTTTGCAGGTGTGGACGCTCCATTTATCTCCAAGTTATACGAGAATACGATCTGCTGTTATTCGTTCAGTAAGTCTGTATCTCTGCCAGGTGAGCGTATCGGTTACATGGCAGTGAACCCAGCCTGCGAGGATGCAAAGCTTCTGGTCCTTATGGCTGGTCAGATCTCCAGATTTATCGGACATAACTGCCCGTCTTCCATCATCCAGATGGCAGTAGAATCTGTACTCGATCAGACAAGTGACCTTTCAATCTATGAGACAAACAAAAACATTTTATATAAAGAACTGACGCGCATAGGATATGAGATGGTCGAACCGGGCGGAACCTTCTACATGTTCCCACGTGCACTGACCGAAGATGCAAATGAGTTCTGCTGGCGCGCAGCCAAAGAGCTGAACCTGATCATCGTACCGGGTGACAGCTTTTTATGTCCGGGACATTTCCGAATTTCCTACTGCGTGACAACGGATATGGTCGAAAAAGCCATTCCTTTGTTTGAAAAACTTTACAAATTATATAGATAATTTCCATGTTTTTCTGTATAATGAAGTTTGGTTTAATAGGAGATACATAATTAGGAGGATAAAAAAATTATGGCAGAAGAATTTTGCGCAAGCAAAAAGCCAAAGAAATACGCGGGGATCCTGCTTCATCCAACCTCACTTCCGGGTCCTTACGGCATTGGTGAGCTGGGTGCAAGCGCATACAGATTTGTTGATTTTCTGGAACGTTCGGGATTAAACACATGGCAGGTACTGCCACTCGGGCACACCGGATTTGGAGATTCTCCATATCAGCCTTTCTCCGCATTTGCGGGACAGCCGCTCATTATCAGTCTGGATCATCTGAAGGAGTTACATCTCCTTTACGATGAAGACTTCCGGGATATGCCGGCATGGAATCCGGAGCAGATTAACTATGGTGAGTTGATCGAGTTTAAGACAGGTCTGTTAAAGCTTGCTTACTCCCGTTTCCACGATGAGTCTTTATCCGATGGTATCCATGACAATCCGGAAATGAAGCAGGCATTTGATAACTTCTGCGAGACATCTGCCTGGCTGGAGGATTATGCACTGTTCATGGCCGGCAAGGACTATCATCAGGGTATGCCTTGGTACATGTGGGAGGACAACCTGAAGAAGCCAACCAAGAAGCAGAAGGAAACATGGGTGAAGAAGCTCGAAACAGAGATGGGCTACTACAAGTTCATCCAGTTCCTGTTCTATTACGAATGGACAACTTTGAAGAAATACGCAAACGATAAGGGCATTTCCATTGTGGGCGATATCCCGATCTTTATGGCATGGGACAGCGTGGATGTATGGGCAAACCAGAGCCTGTTCCAGCTTGATTCCAAGGGATATCCAACCGTCGTTGCCGGCGTTCCGCCAGATTATTTCTCAGCTACCGGACAGCTGTGGGGCAATCCGCTTTACAACTGGAAGAAGCATACAGAAACCGGTTATGAGTGGTGGCTGAACCGTATCCGTCACCAGTTGACACTCTCCGATTTCCTGCGTATCGACCACTTCCGTGGTTTCGATAAGTACTGGGCAGTTCCTTATGGTGAGACAACTGCAATCAACGGAAAATGGGTCGAGGCACCGGGTGTAAACTTCTTCACACAGTTAGAGGCAACACTTGGTTATCATCTTCCGATCATCGCCGAGGATCTTGGTGAGATTGATGATTCGGTCATTGAACTGCGTGACAAGTTCGGTCTGCCGGGCATGAAGGTATTACAGTTCGCATTTGAGAATCCGGAGGAAAATGATTTCCTTCCACACAACTTTGTTCGTAACTGTGTCTGCTATACGGGTACACATGACAACGATACAACCCTTGGCTGGTACAAGCACGCATACGAAGCATCCAAAGACAAGCTCCGTCGGTACTTCTCTACCGATGGCTATGACATCTGCTGGATCATGATCCGTGCATGCTTCGGCTCTGTTGCCAACATGGCGATCGTACCAATGCAGGATGTATTATGTCTGGATTCCTGGGCTCGTATGAATACACCTGGTGTTGCAGAAGGAAACTGGGCCTGGAGATACAAGGAAGAGGTACTGACACACGAACTCGAAGCAAGATTATATGAAACCTGTAAAATGTTTGGACGATAAGAGGTGTATCTATGAAGACATTGGGAGTTGGAATCGTATTGATGGTGGCATTGTTTTTCTGTCTGCCATACCATCTCTACATGAAACAATTATGGAAGAAAAATCCTGAGAAATCGTGGGAAAAGGCACGCAGGTTTGTATCCGGCTTCTTCCGTCTGGAATTGAAGCTGTCCGGATGCAAAGTGAACGTCATCGGAAAAGAAAACATACCGCAGGATGGACCGGTGTTATTTGTCGGCAACCACCGCAGTTATTTTGACATTCTGATCTATCATGAAGCAATTGGCAAACCACTTGGCTTCCTTGCGAAAAAAGAAATGGAAAAGATTCCGCTTCTCCCACTGTATATGCGGGATATCGGATGTCTGTTCTTAGACAGAGAAGATATCAAGCAGGGCTTATCCGTGATTAAGCAGGGAACCGAATACATGAAGCAGGGACATTCGATGGTCGTATTCCCGGAGGGAACCCGAAATCAGACTGACACGCTCCTGCCATTCCGTGAGGGCGGATACAAGATGGCAGAGAAATCAAAGTCTCCGATTGTTCCGGTATCGATCTGTCGGTCTGACCTGATGCTCGAATCCGCACCGAAGAGACGGATTCACAGCCATAAAGTTACAATCGAGTTCGGAAAGCCGATCTACCCTTGCGAGCTTCCGCCTAAGGAGCGCAGAGAGCGATATGCAGAGTTTCCACAGCTTATACAGGATATGTATGATAAAAATAACATTTAGAGGAGGATTTGAACCATGCCTTGGTGGTTAATCATGATTATTGTCATCGTGGTAGCACTTGCGATCATGTTCGTGTTATACAGAGTCGGTGACAAATTACAGAAGAAACAAAGTGCACAGAGAGAGCAGATGGTAGAGGCGGCGCAGCCGATGAATATGTTGATCATCGACAAAAAAATGCTGCCAATGAAAGACGCCGGACTTCCGAAAATGGTGATGGAACAGACACCAAAGCGTTACCAGAAAGCAAAGCTTCCAATCGCAAAGGTCAAGGTTGGTCCACAGATTATGAACATGATCTGTGACGATGCAATCTTCGATGAGCTTCCAACCAGAGGCGAAGTGAAAGCAATGGTCAGCGGTATTTACATCATCAGTGTCAAGAGCGTCCGCGGCAAGAAGGTCGCTCAGGAAGAAGAAACCGGCAAGAAGAAGAAAAAAGGCAACTGGCGTACACGTATGCGGAAGCGTCAGGTTGAAATGCAGAAGCAGTTAAACGCAGAAATGCTCGAAAAAGCAAAATCCAAGGGCAAAGACAAACCTGTTGAGAAGTCCAAGGAAGAGCTTCGTCGAGAGAAAGAAAGAGCGAAGAAGATCAGTGACAAGATGTAAAAATCAACCGGCAAAATTGAAAGATATTATCGGTTCCTTTACACCGTTTCTGATTGCCGTATTGGCGCAGTATGTATTAAACTTCATCGACATCGCAATTCTGTTCTTCAAGAATATGCGTTCCGATGAAAAATCAAACAGCGACAATACGATCAGCAAGATCTTACAAATGGATTATAACCAGCCTATGAATCAGGCGTACCTCGTGCTTGCACAGCACATTGTATTTCTAATCTGTTTCGGGGTCTGGTATTACCACATATTTTATCGGGGAAATATCGTTTCCACAGACGAAACTTTCGAAGATAATACAAAAGGACGCATGAAAAATAATTTTTCATGCGTCTGTTCTATACGGACTCCATTTTTATTGCTTGCCGGTGTTGCAATTCAGATCATGGTGGACGGAATCCTGACTTTGGTCAGTCCCCTGTTCCCAGACACCTTTGCAGCCTACTATGAGCTTGTATCCAAAGCTGTCGGTGTGAACCGGGCAGTTCCGATGATCATTGCGACCTTTGTGATCGCCCCGATCGGTGAAGAGTTATTCTTCCGCGGTGTGATCATGGGATATGCCAAACGCTATATGCCACCCGTCCTGGCAATTCTGTTTCAGGGTGTACTTTTCGGACTGTACCACGGCAATATCGTACAGGGCATCTACGCATGCATCTTAGGATGTCTGCTTGGATTTGTGGCTTACAAAGCGAACACACTCCTCGCAAGCATGATCCTGCATTTCAGCATCAACCTGAGTGTGTTGTTCATTCCATCCGTATGGTTTGAGGAAACCGTGCGATGCAGTATCATCACGGTTGGCGCTTTGGTGCTTACGGTGCTGTTCGTATGGCTGGCGATGAGGAAACACAAAACAAAGGGAACACGTTCAAGAGCAGAATCAACTGAAGATTAAACTATACAAAAACTGCAAGCAACGTAAACGCTGCTTGCAGTTTTTCTTCTCTATTCTTGCTTACCAATTTTATTGGTGATACTCATGACAATTTGTTCTGCGAACTTTATCTGATCTTCGGCTTCTTCTTTTGATGCAATATAGAAATCATCATAATCACTGTTTTCTCTTTTCTTTTGAAGCCGCGATAATAATCTTCCAATTTCTTTTTCATATACGCCAGAAGCGACATAATCACGATTAAAAGTAGCAACTACATCCTTATGTCTTTTGAAATCAATATTATCTAATGCCAACACAGCTTTGACTGCATAAAATGCTGCATAATAAGCTCTATTGATTGCATCTTTATAATGCCCATTTTCATAGCAAAGCTTAGCGACATTTATAGTTTCCTTTGCCTGATCTATCCGATAATTACATAAATCCTGCCTTTTATCCATTATGCAACATTCACCCCTTCCTCTAGTACATTTCTATAAAAAGGTAATGCATCTGACCAATATTCAAATTGATCTATATTCTTAATAATCGGTGATATAGTTTTACCATACTTTAACTCTATTTCAAATGCTAAGTCAAATATTTGATTTTCATATTGTAATATCTGCTTATCCGATAAATTAACCAAAATCATGATATCTATATCAGAATTCTCATTATAATCGCCTCTTGCATACGATCCATATAAAATTGCCTTTTCAAAGCCATTTCCCAATAATTTTGATACTTCCTGAATAAACTCACGTAATTCATCTTTTAATACATATGGCATAATCTCACCTGTTATGAAGTGACCTT
>DJEI01000106.1:229-19019 GCA_002431865.1 Lachnospiraceae bacterium UBA5902 | reverse complement strand
GGCTTTATCCAAGCCCTCTCTGCCGTCTGCCGCCTTCTCGACTTCATTTCCTTCATGTTTTAATTCCAGTTCGACGAAACGGGCGATACCCGCTTCATCTTCAATGATCAAAATCTTGCTCATATCGTCTCCTACTACCGCGAAAAAACGACAAATTGTATATATTCCACGAGATAGACAGAGTACGCAATTACATGCAGACGCGCTCTCGCTCACTTCCACATGTAGCGGTACTAAACTCATTGCACCAGAAAACTGGCACAATTCGTTAAGTACCGACATGTTCCAATGGTCTGCATTAAAATTGGTACTCTGTCCATCTCTTTATATAACTACTTGTTGTCGTTTTTTCGCCACTACTTGATTTTCCTATCTCTATGTTTCAGATTTTTACTTCTTAATATCTTCCTTCACTCCTGTACAGGCATCGGATGCCTTGTCGCAGGCGTTGTTGATGTCCTGGACTGTTTTCGCGTCTCCCTCAAAATGGTAACGGCAGTCGCAGAAGAGTCCGATGATCAACAATGGTACGCAGATCCAGAATGCGAAGATCAAAAGCAGTATGAATATGATGATCGGCATTCGCATAAACCGCTCGCCTTTGCGCTCAATGATGAAGTTCTTCTCGCAGCCTTTCTTGATGATGTCACCAACCCATGCAAAAAACTCATCCATATGCTCACCAAATGTTTTCTTCTTACAGGACTGCTCGTAGGCAGCCTGCGCCTGTGCCAGCTCATTCGATGTCTCCTGCGGAGTCGTCGTATAGGTTCCAACCTCCGGTGCCTTGATCTTTCCAAGCTTCTCTAAATATACGATCGCATCGAGCAGATCATAATTACATGCTTCCAGCGCGCCCTTGGCATCCTCATAGCTGACACCTGTTTTCTCTCTGATTTTTTCTACCTTTTCTAACTGATCCATATCTGATATCCTCCATTTTCTATAACAGCTGTTTTGTGATTTGTTCTTTGCTGTTCTTGATTGTGTCCTTATCTTACGGCACCAAAATTAATCTATAAGGTAGGAAAGATTAAAATCAGATTAAAATTTCTATTATTTTCCATATGCCTATCTGCACTTCTTCCTGTTCACATACTAACACAAGTGTATGCGTATGTTCATCTATTTTCTTCAGAATCCCGGTGTCCTTCACATAGGCACCGCCCTCTTTTTTGGCATCCTTCACAAAATGCACGAGCGATACTTCCGTATCCTTGTGCTCCGCTAACCATTGCAGCTTCCGGTTTAGTTCCGCGACCTCATACTCATCAAGTTCAATCTCTTCCTCTGTCAGCCGTGCCGTCTCCCGCACCGCTTCGTCATGTCCTGTAAGCGCTGCAAATGGGGCAAACTGCGCCGCGCGCATCATCCGGTCCATCGGTGGATGCTTCTTCGACACCGGACGCTCCCGGTCGATAATATCACTGTAATCCCGTCTCACGCCTTATGCCCTCCGATCTGATTATTCCTGTCACGTGCCGTCGCACCCTCGCGGAAATTCATTCCACGTAGAACTGCATTTTTGCCATATTTATGTTTAATTGCAAGCAATGCCTGCTGGATTTGTTTTTCCTTCGCTTCCTTTTGCTTCTCTGCTTCCTTCTCTCTTTCTAAAGCTGCATAATCGGTAAATAAATCGAGCTGCTCGAATCCGAAAGTCTCTTCCTTCATATCTTCCCTGCGAATCACATGATTGGCTACCACATACATCCGCCGCACAAGCAGATGCTCATCCACGATCCGGTCATATAAACGAAGCACAGCTGTCTCAATCTTCTTCGTAGAGGACGAATATCCATCCAGATTCTCTGTCCCATGTGCATGCTTTGGCACCTTCCGTCCATAGCGGTCACTCGTCACCTCACCGTGATATCCATTTGCCCCCGCAGACAGATTCTCAATATCATAGCCGACGGTCAATACCATCTGATTTGTAACAAGTCCCTTTTCGACCAAGTCCAGCACCAGTCCTTCCGTCATTTCCTGCACGACCACGCGTGCTTTCTCACATGTATACGGGCATTGTAACACCTGCCCGGAACTGATGCTGTTGCTCTCCGGTCGGTACGCCTTAATCTCTGCGATCGTACACGGTTCATAGCCCCACGCATGGTCGATCAGCAGCTCTGCATTCACGCCAAAAAGCTTATACAGAAGCTCCTCGTTATAGTAATCATTTTCTCCGCCGAGCGAACACCGCGCAATATCCCCCATCGTGTACAGGTTCTGTGCATGCAGCTTCTTCTGATAGCCCGCTCCGACCCGCCAGAAATCCGTCAGCGGCTCATGGTTCCACAACAGTTCCCGATAGCTTCGCTCGTCAAGCTCCGCGATCCGCGCCTCCCGTTCATCCGGCTGCATGTGCTTCGCTTCGATATCCATCGCAATCTTCGCTAAGTACAAGTTCGTTCCAATCCCTGCCGTGGCTGTAATACCAGTCGTGTCATATACATCCCGTATCATCGTCTCGGCAAGCTGTCTGGCAGTCATCTGATAGGTGTGCAGATACGCCGTTGCATCAATGAACACTTCATCCACCGAATAGACGTGCATATCCTCCGGCGCCACATACTTTAAGTAGATGTCATAAATACGTGTACTGTATTCCATGTAATACGCCATCCGGGGCTTTGCCGCAATATAATCCAACGCCAGCCTTGGATCTGCCTTCACCTTTGGATTCTCATACGACGATCCGGTAAATTCCCGTCCCGGTGCAAATGCCAGCCGCTGACGATTAATCTCTTTTACCCGCTGCACAACTTCAAACAAGCGCGCCCGTCCTGATATCCCATACGACTTTAAGGACGGCGAAACAGCCAGGCAGATCGTTTTCTCTGTCCGGCTCTCATCTGCTACGACGAGGTTCGTTGTGAGCGGGTTCAATCCCCGCTCGACGCACTCCACCGATGCATAAAATGATTTCAGATCAATTGCTATATACTGCCGCATACCGTCACTCCGCATAGATAATCCAACTCTTTTACATACTATTTTTATTTTAGTATAGAACGTATGTTTTGTAAATAAGAAATATTTGAAATTTATACAAATTATAAATATTTATTTTGCAACTTCGTTACACTTTTGATGCAACTTTGATGCAATTATTTGGTATGTTATGTTAACAGGGGTTTTAAGAAATTCGGACACATATTTTCAGGAAAGACAGGGAGATAAATGAACGTAAAAATAGACTCAAGAAAAATCGAAAAAGGGGACACCTTTGTGGCACTGCGCGGCATCGACCGCGACGGACATGCCTATATCAGACAGGCGATTGAAAATGGCGCAGCGAAGATCATCTGTGAAGAAGGAAGCTACGAGGTGGAAACCTGTATCGTCAAAGATACCAGGGCATATCTGGTCAATTATCTGAAAAATACTTATTACGACAAGATCAGCAAGCTCAAGCTGATTGGCATCACCGGTACGAACGGAAAAACTACATCGGCATTTCTGCTTCACCAGATGTTAAATAAGCTTGGCAGAAAATGTGGATACATAGGCACAATCGGCTTCTACGTCAGCGAAAAGATCCGCAGTCTCGCGAACACCACGCCCGACATCTATGACCTGTATACGATTCTGCTGCAATGCCTGTCTCTTGGCTGTGAGTATGTTGTCATGGAAGTGAGCAGTCAGGGACTTGCCAACAACCGCGTTGAGACATTGCAGTTTGACTACACGGTCTTCACAAATCTGACGCAGGATCATCTGGATTTCCACAAGACAATGGAACGCTATGCCCTTGCGAAGCAGGAATTATTCCACATGCTGAAACCATCCGGCAAAGCGATCATCAACTATGACGATTCCTACAAGCATTATTTTCTGCTGGATGAAAATGAGAATGTGACCTTTGGTTTTACCGGCGGAGATTTCAAAGTGAAGATAGATGCCGCAGACAAACAGCATACGGACTTCTCGGTACAGTGCCCTGCATTTAGGCAGGACTTCTCGACCAATCTGATTGGCACCTACAACATTTACAATCTGATGGCTTCGATTGTGATTCTGACACTGGAGCAGTTTGACAGTGCCACCATCGCACAGGCAGCCACAACTCTTACGCTTCCGAAAGGCAGAACGGAATGCATCCACACAGGAAATAATCTGATTGTTGTAGACTACGCTCATACCCCAGACGCCATGAGCAAGGTTCTGACTGCTGCACGCGCACTTACCTCCGGCAGCATCTATGTCGTATTTGGCTGCACCGGCGACAGAGACCGGGACAAGCGCGCAAAGATGTCCGCGATTGCCTGTAAACATGCCGATTATGTCATAATGACGCACGATGACCCACATAATGAAGATCAAGAACAGATTTACCACGATATGACGTCAGGACTTCCCTACGATAACTACGAAATCGTGCATGATCGCAAAGAAGCAATCAAAAAGGGAATCTCCCTGTTGCATACGGACGACATTCTTCTGATCCTTGGGAAAGGACATGAAGAGTTCATTGTTTGCCGGGATAAGTGGATTCCATTTAACGATATGAATATCGCACGGCAATGTCTGTCTGAACGAAGGACTCCCACCGCAGCTATGATCTGCCAATCCGCCTAACAGTCTGGATGCGCAATTTACAACTCAGACTCCCTGACGGCGAAAAACTTCGAAAACTATTTATGAACGCTAAAAGGGCGGTCACATCATGTGACCGCCCAGTAAGAGAGGGGAAACGAAAAATCGTCTGACTAGCTATTTTAAATTATCCTTCGATGGCAATGAATTTCTTCTCTTCCACCTCTGGCTTTGCTTCCTTCTTTGGTACAGTAATCTTCAAGACACCATCCTCGAATTTAGCCTTGATATCATCCTGTGTAATCGCATCACCCACATAGAAGGATCTGTTGCAGGAACCTTCATAACGTTCCTTACGGATGTATTTACCCTTGGCATCTTTCTCATCCTTAGAGTTCTTTGTAGAAGCCTTGATGATCAGGTAACCATCCTTCACTTCGCCGGTTACATCTTCCTTCTTGAATCCCGGAAGGTTCATATCAATCTCGTAGCCGTCTTCTTTCTCAACCACATCGGTACTCATCAGATTCTGTGCCGGTGCATCATACTTATAGACACCAAAACCTGGTGCATCAAAGAAATCATCCATAAAACTATTTGTAAATAAACTTGGCATTAACATAAGCCATACCTCCTTTTATGCTTCACAATGGTCTGTGTTTGTTTTTATTATCTTCCCACTCGGGTTCCCTTCTCTAGGTCTTCCCTCATGTTCTAGATGTACTATAACACACTAATCAGCACTCGTCAATAGCGAGTGCTAATAAAAATTGTGAAAAAAGTGTGAAGTCTTGATTTTTGATATCAAAACTCCACACTTTGTCATTAAGAACGTATATCTCTATACCTACTTAAACATTTCCTGCTCTGCATGGCGTTTGAAAAAGTCCTTTGTCTCCTTCACAACCACACCACTCAAAGCGAAAATTGCGATCATGTTTGGAATCGCCATCAATCCGTTGAAGATATCCGCGATCGTCCATACTGCCTTTACTGTCATGTATGGTCCGATGAAGACTGCCAGGATATACAGCCAACGATATACAAGAATGGCTTTCTTATGCTTGCCTGACAGGTATTCAAGACAACGCTCGGAATAGTAATCCCATCCGAGGATCGTTGTAAATGCGAAGAATACCAGACACAGCATCAACAGGAATGCAGCTACCTGCTCAGAGATCGGAAGTCCCTTCTGGAATGCGTAGGTTGTTACCTGTACACCCTCTAAGCCTTCCTGCTGCCATGCACCTGTCAGAACGATAGAAAGTCCTGTCATCGTACAGATGATAATTGTATCAATAAATGTACCTGTCATAGAAACCAGACCCTGACGTACCGGCTCCTTTGTCTTTGCAGCGGCTGCAGCGATTGGTGCAGAACCAAGGCCAGACTCATTTGAGAAGATACCTCTTGCGACACCCTTCTGCATTGCAACGATCATCGTACCTACAACACCACCAGTCACTGCCTTTGGATTAAATGCGCCCTTTACGATTGTTACAAATGCATCTGGAATCTCCTTAATATTACAGATGAGAAGCACCAGACAAAGCAGAACATAAAGCACTGCCATAAATGGAACGACGATCTGGGATACATTTGCAATACGCTTGATACCACCGATCAATACAAGTGCCACGCAGACACTCAGAATCAAAGATGCAATTACAACGGTCCACGAATATGTACCAATACCAGGGATTTCTATGCGCCATGATTCATTCGGATCGAAGAATTCCTCAACTGCAGATGCAATACCATTTACCTGTGAGAATGTTCCGATACCGAACAGACCAACACAGATGCCGAAGAATGCAAAGATCTTCGCAAGCCATTTCCACTTTGCTCCCATACCTTTTTCAATATAGTAGAACGGTCCACCGAGTGCATGATTGTCTGCATCTACCACACGATACTTAACTGCAAGGAGTCCCTCTGCATACTTGGTTGCCATTCCGAAGAATGCTGCAAGCACCATCCAGAACAGGGCACCCGGACCACCGGCTCCGATTGCTGTTGCGACACCAACGATATTTCCGGTTCCGATTGTCGCTGAAAGTGCCGTACAGAGTGCACCGAACGAGGTTACCTCGCCTTCGCCCTCTTCCTCATTTTTTACCATCCATTTCAGGGCAAGTGGCAGTTTACGAATCTGCAGCACACCCATGCGGACAGTCAGAAGGATACCACCTGCAATGATCAAAACCATAAGTGGCGGGCCCCAGACGAAGTCGTCTACTTTTGTCAAAAAGTTATTGATTGCTTCCCACATGTTTCCTACTCTCCTTTGTTTTATTCACATGCATCTGCCATAAATATCAGTTTTATGACAAACGATGTTTCCATATTACACAGTTTTCCAGCTTTTGACAACATATTTCCTTTAATTTATGAAGTTTTTTACTGTTTTCATATTAAATATATGGGGTATAATAACATTTATGATATAATTTTTATGTCCAAACATGGATTTTAAAAAAGAAAGGAAGGCATTTTTATGAATCTTATTAAAAATATTACGAAATCAGAAGTGCATGTATTAAAGGATCAGGTTGCTTATCAGGAGGGACAGGTTGTCAGCAAGACACTCGCCCAGAACGATGCCGTATCCATCACATTATTCGCCTTTGACAAGGACGAGGAGATCAGCACACATGAGTCCGGCGGCGATGCATTTGTTACCTGCTTAGATGGTGTCGGCAGAATCACGATTGATGGTGTTGAATATATCCTGCACGAGGGCGAATCCATCGTGATGCCAGCGAAGCATCCACACGCCGTCTATGGTGCAGAACAGTTTAAGATGCTGTTGGTTGTTGTATTTTAAATAACAGAAACCATAAATTTTAATCTAGGAATCTCCTATTTTAAAATTTATGGTTTCTTATTACTTACCGTAAATATAATTGAGTCCTGCACTCAAAATACCCAGTTCCATCGCCTGTTTTATAACAATGGCTATTACTGTATATAGTTTATAACGGGCAAAACGATCATTTATAATATCATATACTTTTTCGAATAAGGTCTGCATCGCAACCGCGATTAAAAGTCCTATGCCAAACACAATAAGCTTCATTACAAATGAACTTAACGAAATATTTTCTATAACTAAAAGCATAATAGAACTTGATCCAAGTATAATCAAATTGATATTTAATAGAAATTTTAATAAACCACTGTAGGCTCTGCTTTCCTCAAATGTATCTATTTTATCTATTATTTTTTTATATACAGAATAAACCACTGCCAGCCATATATATAGTCCCACAAAATAAGGTATTACATGCAATATCCAGGAAACTGTTTCTATAAACGATTTTCCAATGACAATCGCCACGATTATCATTCCGAAGATAAAGACTGGTGATATTCTGAAAAATACAATCCATATCATAATTTTTACCTCTTAAATAGAATCTGAAATGTGTGCTCCCAATTTTTTTCCTATTTCGAAAGGTGCAACAAAAAATCCAATCAATGCAGATAAAATAAATTTAACAAAGAAGTACACAATCCAGCCTGCAAATGACATCCACAAAAACATACTTGGCTGTATCTTATTCAATGCTCTCCACCCAAAAAAGGCACACACTAAATATACAATTCCTGCAAGTCCTGAATCACTCATCCACAATGCATATGTAATACCCCATATTACAACACATGAAATTATCGTTATTATTGTTCTTTTCATCTTTTATCCTCCTAAAATTTACATTAATTGTGATCTTAAAGTCATTAAATACTCCATATCCTCTTTCGCATATCCAGAGCACTTCTGCATTTCTAAAATTAAGTTATTAATTATAAACCTCACTAAGCTGTTATAATTTTGTTCCTGTAATTTTTTTGCCATGTTTAAAGATATACTGATTATCAGACCAGGTTTTTTCATTTTTCTCGAAAACCATGGCAGCCCTTTTGATATCTCATCATCATATAACGGGGAATTACCCATCCATGCTTTCATAAGTACATAACGATCAACCGCAAGACCAGCACCTGGTCCCACCATAACATGTTTAATGCGATCCCAAATTCTGTTAAATAATTCGTCTCGCTCTTCCTTGTGATAGTTTGGATCACAAAGTGAAACATACAGCAAACATTCAAATTCGATCCAATCCCGCAAAAACATATTTTCAGAAGTAATTATACTGGACGAATCATCCGGACTTAAAATACTTTCGGCAAGTCCATCCGCTATCATATCTAATGTCTTATTTCTTTCCTTTTCATAATTCGCTATTCTCAATTGTAAATTTGTCACTTTCTCACCCCTTATATCTGTCTATGTTTTCCTGATACGTTATTTAAATTTTGCCTGATCACCTCCACCAATTCAGAATCTTTGTCCTGTATTATTTCCAATGCTTCAGCTAAAAGTTTCTTTGCTTTTTCTGTTTTCCCGTTTTCCGGGTATTCTTTATCGAGCTTAAGAATATAACGTTGAAGCTGAAAACTCGTACAATCATTTGTAAATATATCAATCTGTGCTACCCGTTTTTTGATAGATATTAGATGCTTATCCAACTTCATATCTTCAGGTGCATCAGATGGAATACCATCCCCAACTATGTATAATACAGCCATATTGTTTTTTACACTTGCAAATGCCTCACCATAATAATCCGGCTTTTTCATATATAAATTCTCAATCATTTTATATACATTTAAAATGTAGTAATACGAATCTACATAATAGCCTCTCTTAAATGTCTGGAAATGACACTCAAAATCGTTTTGCATCCGCATTTCCAGTTTTTTCGATGAATTACAATGCAACATCATGCCAGCAGACTCAGGCAATTTTATGTTTCTAAGTTTAATTTCCTCTTCTACGTCCATCCGCAACTCTTGTTTTTCATTAAAACCTCTGAAAATAAAGTGTAGTGTTAAACAATGATTTTCTTCCTCGCATTCGACCATACTTCTATTTTCTTCATCAAAAATCAGAGATTCATAATCTCCCTCCAGATTTTCATATAAAGTCTCTAAGATTCGAAATATTTGTTTTCCTGCTTCCTGTACAGATAAGCCATATCTGCCCAGATCTCCTATTTTTACATCCATTTGCAAACCATCATCTACAATATAGGACTCACCTGTAACCAGGTCCTTTTTATACAATAACCTGTGCAGATATGACTGCCCTCTGTTTATCAAATTAAGACGGTTGACCAGAATATCCGGTAATAAGTAATATTCCGTTTCGACTTCTATTTCCACCACATCACCTTTCGATATTGAAAAATCTCTCAGCAAACCGTCTCGAACCAGGAAATGAAGCAAATCCAAAATATGATTATCTGATAACTGATTCTTATGAACGACCGGCAGTTTATAAACTTGAGATACTATACTATTAGACAGACGATGTATATGCACTGTGTTATATTTTGTATCTTCCAAAAACATGTTCCACAGCAAAATAAGCTGCTGTTCTGTCATGTCTCCGACCATTTTTCTTATCTGGCTCTTATACATTCTCTCAACCTCCCTATCTTTCAGTTGCTTTATCAAACAGATTTATCATTTCTATTTCACCTGATTCATGAATATCAACCAGACACAATACATTTTCCTCTTTTTCATTGAATCCAATTAAAAAATACAATCCATTTCCAAAATGTATGATTTCTCTATACTTTGCCGGAATAACTTCTGTTATATTATTTTCATCACATATTAATATTCCTTTTTTATTTTCATCCGTGATTTCTGCTTCCAGATAAGCGTCTTCAATCTGTCGACCTTTATCCTTAAAGATATAGCATATATTAAATTTGGCAATTTCATCATATTCTCGATCAAACACACCTTGCATGGTAACGATCCCCATCTTTGCGGTCTTTTTATTAAAGATCTTTACCATATTTTCCTGATAGGCAATGACATCACAATTATCTGAAATAACAAATGAAAACCTCTGTGTGACTGTTTCTTCATTCCATACAATCACACTCACTTCTTTACCTTTTTTGACGGCGGCTGTCCCGCTTATCGTATCCAATGGATATATATAATCAACCGGTCCAAATATTTCTTCATATTGCCGGTCTATCAAATACCACGCCTCATCTTTTATGGCACGTGCGCATCTCCCCTGTCCTTCGTCAAAAGAATATATTTGGTCGTAAATCGCGGAATCATTAAGAGACTGTGCTTTTGTTTTAATGATGTCATTCATTTGCCAGCAACACAGACTTATTATCATAAACATTAGAATCACTTTTGAATTTTTTCTCAATTCATTCCCCCCTATTTCATGTTTGAAAAACATTCTAACCTGTTTCAGGTTAATAGTCAATACTCTGTTTCAGGTTAGGGTATGATAATCAAAAGGAGGTTCCTCATGAATAATCGATTACGTGAATTAAGAGAAGACGCGGATTTATCACAAACTAAACTTGCAAAGATTATTGGAATGTCTCAAACTGGTTATTCGAAATATGAAACAGGCGAAAATGATATTCCCACACAGATTTTAATTAAATTATCTAAGTATTATAATACAAGTATTGATTATCTATTATGTCAGACAAACGTAAAAAAACCATATCGTTAAAAAGCCGCCGAGCCGGGAATCCAAGTCCCAGTCCGATGACTTTTTTCTTTCTTCTATTCTATATATCGGCAGAATTTTCATTACTGCTTTACATTAAATGCCTTCATTCCTGGATATATAGCACTTGCGCCAAGCTCTTCCTCGATACGGAGCAGCTGGTTGTACTTTGCAACACGCTCAGAACGAGAAGGTGCACCCGTCTTGATCTGACATGTGTTAAGTGCAACGGCAAGATCTGCAATCGTTGTATCGGCAGTCTCACCAGATCTGTGTGAGCTGATTGCTGTGTAACCAGCCTTGTGAGCCATCTTGATTGCTTCCAATGTCTCAGAAACAGATCCAATCTGATTCAACTTGATCAAGATTGCATTTCCGGCGCCAAGCTCGATTCCCTTTGCCAGTCTCTCTGTATTTGTTACGAACAGATCATCACCGACAAGCTGAACCTTACCGCCAAGTCTTGCGGTCAGCTTCTGCCAGCCTTCCCAATCCTCTTCGTCCAGACCATCCTCGATTGAGATAATTGGATACTTCTCACAAAGTGCTGCCCAATGCTCGATCAACTGCTCAGCTGTATACTCTGTACCAGCCTTTGGAAGCTTGTAGTAGCCCTTTCCTTTTTCGCTCTTCCACTCAGAAGAAGCTGCATCCATAGCGATCTTGAAATCCTTGCCCGGCTCATAGCCTGCTCTCTTTACAGCTTCGAGAATTGTCTCGATTGCTTCCTCGTCGGACTTCAAAGCAGGTGCAAATCCACCCTCATCACCAACAGATGTTGCAAGTCCACGCTCTTTCAGGATTGCTGCCAATGCATGGAATACTTCTGCACACCAACGCAGACACTCTTTGAACGATGGCGCGCCAACCGGCATAATCATGAACTCCTGTACATCAAGTCCGGAAGAAAGTGCATGGCATCCTCCGTTTACGATGTTCATCATTGGAACTGGCATACGGTTTCCTGATACACCACCCAGAAAACGATACAGTGGAATGTCAAGAGATGTTGCTGCTGCACGACAGCATGCGATAGATACCGCAAGAATTGCATTTGCACCAAGCTTAGACTTGTCCTTTGTTCCGTCTGCCTGAATCATAGCCTGATCCACTGCATAGATGTCTGATGCATCCATGCCCTTGATTGCATCATTGATAATTGTATTGATATTTTCAACTGCCTTTGTTACACCCTTGCCAAGGTAACGGCTCTTATCGCCATCACGAAGCTCCAGTGCCTCGAACTCTCCAGTGGATGCACCACTTGGTGCAGTACCTCTTCCGATGGTTCCATCTGCCAGATAAACCTCTGCCTCTACAGTTGGATTTCCTCTGGAATCCAAGATCTCACGGCCAATAACTTTTTCAATTTCTAAATAATCCATTGTTATGTACTCCTTTCAATTTGCATTTTAACGGAGTCTCTTGCTTCTGACGGCCTCTCTTCGTTCAGAAGCAGGAGTTCCGAAATGATTTACACGCGCTAGGTTAGCCAGACCTAACTATAAGTTAGTATATACTAACCTCTTTTAAAATGCAAGAGTATTTTCCATTTCTTTCTGATATAAAAAAGAGACCTTTATCGCACAACCTATGTGCAATAAAAGTCTCTTTGTGTTTATATTATTACGTTAATATCTTCTTAGATGTTAAGCAGATCGCTGAATACCTTCAACGCGCCATCTGTCTCGTGTGCAAGTACCTTCTTTGCAAGTACCTTACCGAGCTGAACACCTTCCTGATCGAAGCTGTTGATGTTCCACAGGAATCCCTGGAACATAACCTTGTTCTCGAAGTGTGCAAGCAGTGCACCAAGTGTCTCCGGATCAAGCTGCTCACCGATAATGATAGAAGATGGACGACCACCTTTGAAGTTCTTGTTGCTGTTCTCATCCTTCTTACCACATGCAAATGCTACGATCTGTGCAGCAACATTTGCGCAGAGCTTCTTCTGGCTTGTGCTTCCCTGAATCTCTACATCCGTGCCAATCTGGCTGTTCTTGAATGCGATAAACTGCAATGGAACAATATCAGTTCCCTGATGTAACAACTGATAGAAGGAATGCTGTCCGTTTGTTCCCGGCTCACCGAAGAGAACTGGACCTGTTGGGTAATCAACCGGCTCACCAAAACGGTTTACAGACTTACCATTGGACTCCATATCAAGCTGCTGTAAGTGTGCAGGGAAACGGCTCAGTGCCTGTGAGTATGGAAGAACGGTTGTTGCAGGGTAACCAAGTACGTTACGCTCATAAACACCGATCAACGCATCAAGCATAGCCGGGTTCTTCATAATATCTGTATTCTTTGCTGTCTCATCTTCTGCTGCTGCACCATTTAAGAAACGTGCAAATACATCCGGGCCAAATGCCAGTGAAAGTACGGCACCACCAACGGCTGATGTAGAAGAATAACGACCACCGATATAATCATCCATAAAGAATGCTGCAAGGTAATCATCGCTCTTTGCAAGTGGAGATGTCTCACTTGTAACTGCGATCATATGCTTTGAAGCATCCAGACCTGCCTTTGCAAGCGCATCCTTCACGAAGGACTCATTTGTAAGTGTCTCCAAGGTTGTACCAGACTTTGATACAAGTACGAAGATAGAATGTGCTACATCTGTAGATGCAAGAACTGCTGCCGCATCATCTGGATCAACGTTACTGATGAACTTCGCATCCATCTTGAATGTGCCGTTCTTCTTTGCCCAGTTCTCCAGTGCCAGATACATTGCACGAGGACCAAGGTCACTACCACCGATACCGATCTGTACAACGGTTGTGAACTTCTCACCGGCTGCATTTGTGATCTCACCGTTATGTACCTTATTTGCAAACTCTGCAATACGGTTCTGCTGCTCTACATAGAATGTTCTCTTGTCTACGCCGTCTGCCTTGACCGGCTCGCCAAGCTGACCACGTGTCATCTGATGAAGAACCAGACGGTTCTCTCCTGTATTGATAACGGCACCACTGTAAAGCTCCTGGAACTTGTCAACAAGCTCTGCTTCCTTGGCAAGGGCTGCAAGCTTCTCCAAAACTGTGTCATCCACTTCCTTTGCAGCGAAGTTGTAAGTAAGCTTCTCTGCCATCGGTACACTGTAGTTCTTCGCACGGTTTGCACCGCTCTCACCAGCCATAACAGTTGTGAGATCTACACTGCCCTTACATGCTTTGAGTGCCTTGTAAGAATCCAAAGTATCAAGATTTTTCCAATTTGTCATTTTTCTTTCCTCCGTAATCTATTTGGCGTAGGACGCCAGCTCGTTTTATTATAACCTGTTCGGGGGAATTTGTCACTTGTTTATTTTCAGGGACGTTCCTTTTGTCACGAGGATCGTCCCCTGTCACATTTTTCCATATTACATAGGGACACTCTTCATGACAAAAGCTACGTCCCTATGATACTATCAAGAAAAACCTGCCACTTTACGCGACAGGTTTCCTTTTATATTATAACGCTCTCTTCATTTCTCACTGCTTCATTGACCTCTGTTCTGACACCGTCCCAGCTTCCACCTGCGAGGAACATCTTTCTCACAAACACCGCGACTTCTTCGCCCTCCGTGATAAGCGGCTGTCCAAGCTGTCTGTGTGCCACTATGTCGACACCATTTACCCTTATCACAAGCTCTGTCATATTGCCCCTGAATGCCACACGCTTTACCACTCCGGTCTCGGTCGACACGGGATATGGCACGACTTCCCCGGTCTTATATACATTTACAAACTCCGGTCTCAATATCGCTCTTGCCCCCGCGTTCACATCGTGGAAGCCCTTGAAGCCGGTGTGTGCATCCAGTGTGGTTGGCTCTCCAAGAAACTGCGCCACAAACTCCGTCTTCGGGTCGTTGTATATATCCACAGGTGTTCCGATCTGCTCAACTCTGCCGTGATTCGTTATGATGATCTCATCCGCAACCTCCACAGCCTCATCCTGATCATGTGTGACAAATATGCTCGTGATGCCGACCTGATTTATCAGTTCCCGCAGCCATGCCCGAAGCTCCTTTCTGACCTTGGCATCGATCGCCGCAAATGGCTCATCCAGAAGCAGGAGCTGTGGATTAGTCGCAAGCGCCCTGGCAAATGCAACTCGCTGTCGCTGACCGCCCGAGAGCTGTCTCGGGTATCTCTTCTCAAGACCTTTCAGCCCTACCAGCTCTATGAGCTCATCCACACGTTTTTTGATGTCTGCCTTTGGAAACTTCTGTATCTTCATTCCAAATGCTATATTGTCATACACTGTCTTGTACCGAAACAGTGCGTAATTCTGAAACACAAATCCTATCTTTCTCTCGCTCGCCGGAACATCATTTACGAGTGTTCCATCTATATATATGTCCCCGGAATCCGCGCTCTCAAGTCCCGCAAGCATACGGAGTATGGTAGTCTTGCCGCTTCCACTCGGTCCCAGCAGGCCTATGAGCTTTCCCTTCTCTATGGAGAAGCTGACGTTGTCCGATGCCTTGAAATCTCCGAAATGTTTATTTATATCTTTTAATTCCACATACGCATTTGCCTGCATAGCTACGCATCTCCTTCCTTTTGTCCTCTATATTCCAATATATTTCTGAGCACCAGTATGATGACCGCCATCACCACGAGTATGGACGACATCGCAAATGCACCTGTGAAATCAAATGCCTGATACAACAGTTCTATATACAGAGGCATCGTGTTGGTGATTCCTCTGAGGTGTCCCGACAGAACCGATACTGCACCGAATTCTCCCATCGCCCTGGCGGAGCAGAGCACGATTCCGTAAAGCAGCGCCCATTTGATATGAGGAAACGTGATCTGTGTAAATATCTGGAACCCATTTGCCCCCATCATGGCTGCTGCCTCTTCCTCGTCGCTGCCCGCCGCCGTGAGAACCGGTATGATCTCCCTCGATATAAATGGAAATGTGACAAATATCGTCGCGAGGACGATTCCGGGTACCGCAAATATGATCTGCACGCCCGCCTTCTCAAGATACGGATACAGAAAGCTCTGTCTTCCAAATGTCAGCACAAATATCAAACCGGCTATGATCGGTGATATCGCAAGCGGCAGGTCGATCAGTGTCGATATGATCTTCTTGCCTCTGAAGGTGAATTTCGTTATGATCCATGCCGCAAACACTCCGAAAATGGTATTTACCACTACGGTTATAGCCACGACCTCAAGGGTGAGCAGAATTGACTTTACAGCATATGTGTCTGTGACCGACTTCACATAGGCGTTCCAACCGTCTCTTATGGCAGTGACTACCACGTAGATCAGTGGAAGCACCAGCAGCGCCACAAGGAACACGATACACAGGGCTATCAGCAGCCATTTGACTATTCCTCTGTCTTTTTTCATATCTGGTTTCCTCCTTATGAAATCACTCTATTCCGCTCACGATTCTTGATGTGCGGCTCTGTATGAACGCATTTACAAGAAGTATCACAAATGCTATGGCAAGCATGACCAGCGCTATAGATGTCGCACTGGCGTAGTCATACTCCTGAAGCTCCGACATGATGAGAAGCGGTGTTATCTCTGTCTCGTACGGTGTGTTACCTGCAATAAATACCACACTTCCGTACTCGCCGAGGCTTCTGGCAAATGCCATGGTAAACCCGGCTATCAGTGCCGGGAAAACCTCCGGCATGATGACTCTCCAGAATATCTGTACACGGGATGCCCCGAATATCTCTGCTGCCTCCTCATACTCACCGTCTATTTTCTCAAGCACCGGCTGTACGCTTCTCACGACAAACGGTATTCCGATGAACACAAGTGCCACGGTAATTCCCACCCTCGTATACGCTATGTCTATGCCAAACTTTGCAAAGAAGCTGCCGATCCAGCCATTTTTCACCGTCAAATGTGTAAGCGCGATTCCTGCAACCGCCGTTGGCAGTGCAAATGGAAGTTCTATGATCCCATCCATGATTCGCTTTCCCGGGAATTTATACCGCACCAGTACCCATGCAAGCACCAGCCCCATGACCGCATTTATCAGCGATGCAATAAGTGCGGTCAGGAGACTCACCTTGTAGCTCGCCAGTACTCTCGGTCTGGTCACAGTCTCCCAGAACTCGGCAAATGTCAGTTTCGATGAGGATACCACCAGAGAGCACAGGGGGATGATAACAATCAGTCCCAGAACCTCCATCACGATACCAAATGACAGTCCAAATCCCGGTATTATGCTTTTTTGCCGTTTCTTAAATCTCATGTTTCATCATCCTCCTGTAATATATCTCATCCCGCCTATACACGCAGCATAGATTGTCTATGCGCATGGCAATCATTTACTTCTCCTCATATATGGAATCAAACACGCCACCATCTTTGAAATGTTTCTCGCTTGCTTCTGTCCAGCCGCCAAAATGGTTGATGTCCGTGAGGTTCACATTTGTGATGATCCATTTTCCATCCTTTGGAAGCTCTGTGATCGTATTGCTGTCACCAGTGTATTCAAACTGCTTTAAGATCTCATCATTCGATGGACGATAGTACCACTCAGCCTCAAGCTTCTGCGCCTCATCGGAATACAGATAGTTCAGATACTCTGTGGCAACGTCTCTTGTTCCCCGCTTATCTACGACTTCATCAACGACTGCAACCGTTGGCTGGCACAGGATGGAAACCGACGGAACAACAATCTCATACTCGCCCGGATGTTCATCCAGCGAGAGAAATGCTTCATTTTCCCACGCAAGGAGTACATCGCCCTGACCATTTTCCACAAAGGATGTTGTTGCCCCTCTTGCGCCTGAATCAAGAACGAGAACGTTCTCATAAAGCTTCTTCATATTCTGCTCGATCTCGTCTTCGGATTCGCCCTGACTCTCAAAATAATACCAAGCTGCAAGATAATTCCATCTTGCGCCGCCAGAGGTTTTAGGGTTCGGCGTTATGACGCCAACGCCATCCTTAATGAGATCATCCCAGTCCTGAATGTTCTTTGGATTTCCCTTTCTGACAAGGAACACGATCGTTGAGGTGTAAGGGGAACTGTCGAGCGGGAACTCGCTCGTGTATCCCTCTTCTATAAGCCCTGCATCCTTGACCGCATCCACATCGCCCTCCAGTGCCAGTGTGACAACATCTGCCTGAAGTCCATTTGCAACCTCCAGTGTCTGCTTGCCGGAACCGCCATGGGACTGCACCACCGATACGTCCTGTCCCTTCTCTTCCTTCCAGTGTGTTGCAAATAACTCATTGTACGCCGCATACAATTCTCTGGTAGGATCATAGGACACATTCGTGATCTCCACACTCTTTGCTGTATCTGTCTGTGATGCTGATGTATTGTCTGTACCCCTGCCAGATCCGCATCCTGTAAGAACTCCTAATCCAAGTGCTGTCACTGTCAGTAAAGTAATAAATTTCTTTCTCATGTTTTCTTCCTCCTTTGATTTGTGTTTTGTTTTCCCGCTTTGCTATCGGGTATGTATGCAATATAAATGCATAACCCGATAAATTCAAAGCCTATGCGTGAAAACGTTTTCTCGCAGTTGCTAACAGAGCCTCTTATTAAGCTTTATCTTGAATATTTCAGGCGTTTTGCACGCCATTTATCGCATATTGCAGCGTTCTAACCTGTAATATCGTGAAAACGTTATCAGCGCGTAAGCAAAGGTTTTGGATACTATTTTGATGTTTTTTCTGACATGAAAACAGAGACAAGATGCGCTCTGCG
>DJEI01000106.1:0-125 GCA_002431865.1 Lachnospiraceae bacterium UBA5902 | reverse complement strand
TTCCTCGTCGCCATAACAAAAAATCCCTCTGGATCACAGTTTTTGTTCTGTGATCCAGAGGGATTCCCATGCCTGTTTTATTCATTATCAGAAACAGTTTCGTCCAACTCAATTGTGTCACCAGT
>DJEI01000108.1 GCA_002431865.1 Lachnospiraceae bacterium UBA5902 | reverse complement strand
AACGATGCCATCAAACTCATGGCAGACCGTGTGATCAAGCTCCGCGACGGTATGATCCGGAAAGAATATACAAACGAAACAAAGACACCGGCGATGGAATTAGATTGGTAGGTGAATGCATATGGCTGATAAAACAATCAAAAATCCACTGCGCAAACGTATCCTTCGGGATATCAGAAAAGAAAAAGGAAAATACATATCCATCTTTTTGTTTCTGACATTTATGATTGCAATCGTCAGTGGTATGCTGGTTACTTCGCTGAGCATGATGCACACCTACGACGATGGTATCGAGACATATAAATTGGAGGATGGGCATTTCTCTACTAACAGTGAAATCTCTGTGGCCGACCTGCAGAAGATCGCTGACCAGGCAGATTCAGACACAGCAATTGCAACCATCTACAAACAGTACTTCTATAATTTTGATTACACCTTTGAAAATAATGACAATTATTCCATCCGTCTCTACGAAAACCGCGAGGCGTTGAATACATATTCGATCTTTGAAGGACACGCACCGGAGAAGGACGGAGAACTTGCCATCGACCGTCTCTTTGCAGAAAACAACAATCTCAAAATCGGTGACACCCTCACCTTTGACGGAAAGGATTTAACAATCTGCGGAACAGTTGCTGTCCCGGATTATAGCTGTCTGTTCGAGAAAAACTCTGATTCGATGTTCAGCGCAACGACATTTACCATGGGGTTTGTCACTACAGATTATTTCAAGGAATTCTCCGAAAGCAAGCTTACCTACGGCTTTGCTTATCGTTTCACGGACAGAAGTCTTGATGACCGGGCTTCTTATGACGCAAGCACAGACCTGATGAATGCATTGTCCGAACAGCTCGCTCCACAGGGAAATTACCTGACCGATTTTTTGATGCGGCAAAACAATAAAGCAATCACATTTACAAGGGAAGATATGGATGGCGATACAAACAGCACGATCATGATGCTCTATATCATGATAGCACTGCTTGCATTCATCTTCACACTTATGACTTTCAGCACGATTGAAGCGGAAGCCGGTGCAATCGGAACCCTGCGCGCTTCCGGATATACAAAAGGAGAAATCATCCGGCATTACATGGCTGCACCAACGTACGTATTCCTTGCAGCCGCAGTGATTGGAAACATCGGCGGTTACACTTGTTTCCGTAAATTCATGGAGGACATGTATTACCATTCCTACTCTCTGCCTGTATTCAAGGTTGTGTGGAATGCAAACGCCTTTTTGCTTACGACTGTGATTCCGATTGCAATCCTGTTAATAATCAACTACCTTGCACTTCGATCAATGCTTGGATTGTCACCGCTTAACTTCCTGCGGCATGATCTGTCAAAACGTAAGAAAAAGCATGTGACAAAGCTTCCGGACTTCAAGTTTCTGACCAGGTTCCGGATTCGTACAATCCTGCAGAACCGCTCCAACTATATCACAATGGCGATTGGTATCCTGATGGCAAATATCCTGTTTATCTTCTCTGCCAGCATGCTTCCAATCTTAAATGACCAGACAGATAATGTGCTTGATCACCTGATTGCAAACTATCAATATACACTCAAAGCACCGGTAGAGCTTGACGATTCATCTGCTGAAAAATACTGTCTAACTGCGCTTGCTGATGATGACGGAAAGGAAGTGCTTGTATATGGAATCGCAGATAATTCAAAGTACCTGACACAGGTTTCTATGCCTAGGGAAAAAGGGGATATCATCATCTCAAAATCGTTCATGAAACTGAACGATTATAAAGTAGGCGATACGATTAAAATAACGGAAAAATACGGCGATAAAGAATATTCTTTCCGGATTGCCGGCAGCTTCAATTACCCGGCGGCCTTCTCCGTATTTATGAGCATTGATAATTACAATGACACATTCGGAAAAGATGCGGATTATTTCACAGGATATTTCTCTGACAAAGCGCTGGATGATTTAGATGACAGTTTCATCTACAGTACGATGGGACCTTCGGACTATTCAAAGTTAAGTGACCAGATGAATGATTCGATGGGACGTATGATGCCTTTGATGAAATATCTTTCCCTTATTATCTTCGTCATCGTTATCTACCTGCTCTCTAAGATTGTGTTGGAGAAAAATGCGGAATCGATTTCCCTGACGAAGATTCTCGGTTACAACAACAGAGAAATCGGGAAAATCTACATTATTTCAACCGCGATAGCTGTCCTTGTCAGTGTAGCAATCAGTCTGCCGCTTTCAACGGTCATCTTGAAGACAATGATTGTCTATCTCTTCCGGACTTTTGATATCTGGCTGGAAAATGTTCATATCGGAACATCCATCTATGTTCAGGTTGTAATCTGGGATATTGTATGTTACGGATTATTAAGTTTCCTGCAATATAAGAAGATCCAGAAGATTCCTATGGAAGAGGCACTGAAGAACCGGGAGTAATTACCTACCCTACGTCATCATAGATTGTCTAACTATACAATCTATACCTGCCATTTGGAGCAAACAAGCTTATCCTGCCTGTTTGCTCCTATTTTATTTACTACTGTTATTCCGGTCTCCTACTTTTTTGAGAGCAAACTTGTTGTTTCGTTCTGCTTTGCTCCTATTTTATTTGCCACTTCTATTCCAGCCGCCTGCTTTTTTGGAGCAAACCTGTTGTTTCTTTCTGCTTTACTCCTATTTTATTTGCCA
>DJEI01000097.1 GCA_002431865.1 Lachnospiraceae bacterium UBA5902 | reverse complement strand
ATGATCAGATCCACATATCTCTGACGATAACGCATATCCGTATCGGTCAGCCCGTGGAACTTCTCCGGAAGAATCTGTAAAGACTTTGACAGAAGTGTCATCTCCTCAGCATGAATGGAAATCTCACCCGTCTTTGTACGGAATGCATATCCCTTCACACCATAGATGTCTCCAATATCAGATTTCTTGAAATCCGCATAGCTTTCTTCACCGATCTGGTCTCTTGCAACATAGACCTGAATATTTCCCTTCAAGTCCTGAATGTTACAGAAAGATGCCTTACCCATGACACGCTTGAACATCATACGTCCGGCAATGCTTACATGAATCGGAGAACCATCCATGATTGCTCTTCTCTCATTATAATCGTTTGTCAGAATCTCTTTCTTCTGCTCGTCATCCAATCCCTCTACATCCGGTACTGGTCTGCCTGCCAGAAGCTCTGCTTCATGTGCAATGTAAGTTTCCTTTACATCCTCACTGTGATTTGTCACATCATATTTTGTAATCTCAAACGGATCTTTTCCCGCTGCCTGCAGCTCTGCGAGCTTGTCGCGACGCACCTGCAACAGCTTGTTTGTATCCTGCTGCTTATTCTCTGCCACTTTTATTTCTCTCTTTCTTATCGAATATCCAAAATACGGAAGTCGAAATTTCCGTCTGGTGCTTCTACTGTAACTGTCTCTCCTACACGCTTCTTCAAAATAGCCATGCCCAGCGGAGATTCATTGGAAAGCTTTCCTTCCAGAATATTTGACTCAGTAGAACCAACGATTTTGAATGTATTTACCTCATCCAAACCGATATCCAGAATTGATACCTCGGAACCAAAGTTTACAACACCCTGCTCTACTTCTTCCTCGTCTGCAACCTCTGCGTATTTCAGGATCTTCTCGATCTCTTCGATGCGAGCCTCAATATCTCTCTGCTCGTCCTTTGCAGCATCGTACTCGGCATTCTCTGACAAGTCTCCTTGCTCTCTTGCTTCTTTGATCTTCTGTGCAATTTCCTGACGTCTATTTACCTTTAAGTCCTGTAACTCGTCCTCTAACTTATGAAGACCTTCTCTAGTCAACAGATTTTTCTTCTCAGCCATCTCTATTTTCCTTTCTTTCACGACATACTTGCCCAGACTTCTTCCGAGCATACATGCTTGAATTATATCGGATATTCCATCATATGTCAAATGAGATTTCTATCGAATTTGACAATATTTATTACCCCGAATTACGCAATATGCATATCCATCCCTCTACTACTTCTCCAATGTCTTCTCCGCATTAAAAATCCGGCAGGACAGCCACCCGGAAATCACATACATGAGCAAGATTGCAACCGGAACTACAACTTTTCCCGCCTGCAGCCAGTCGGCGATCGACCGCTCCCCATTTGCAAGTTTTGCAATAAAATTGAACATCTGATTTGCGCCAAGCACGCCATCGATTGGTCCATACAGAAGGTACATCAGAATCACAAACAGAATAGTATATACCGCGCCCAGCTTGACATAGTTTCCATATCGGCTCCCAACACGGAACACGAGTGGCAGTTCAATCACAGACTGGAACAGGAAAAACAGCCCAGCCATTGCTACAATCGACTTCGGAATCGTGATGCCATTGTTCCATTTCACGATCTGGAACAATAGCAGCGCATATGCACAGACAAGTCCGTACAAAGCAAATGTCTCGATATATTTCGCCCACACCTGCTTCTTCACGGCCACCGGAGATGCAAGCAGATAATTCTGCCAATTGGACTTCTCATCCGCCTGTACCGCCTGGGTCACACTCGCATTTGCCGTAAAAAGGAAGAGAAATACTGTTATACAACCCGCAAGAAAATAAACTATATTCCAGAAAACGCCAACTTCCTCCAAGCTCTGTTTTTTGATCGGAATGAAAAACACCACACTCCAGAGAAGCACAAGGATCAGCCGGTTCCGGTTTGTCTTTTGATTCACATACAGATCGTTTCTCAGGATACCCCACATAACCGTTCCCTCCTCTTCAACATATGATTTGTTCCCACATATGCAATTCCCATGCTGATCGCGCAAATAATGAACATTCCCACAAGTATCCACCCAGCATGTGTGTGCATGTACCCTGCCAAATTCACTTCCACCCCTCCCTGTATCCAGAGAAAAAGCTTCGTTGCCTGCTTCGACAGGAAAGATCCATGTTTTTCGAAATAAACCATCGCACCCATGCACGCATAGAGAACCCCAATAATCGCAATTAAGATCACGCCCATTGCGGTGTCAGATTTCTTCATGCAATAGGTAAGCGGAATGGCAATTGCAACTAGGAAAAGCGTGCATGTACACGCAATCAATGCCAGCCACATGCCGATTTCCACATTACGAAATCCAAACAGCATGCCGAACACTACGCCATAGATTCCCATCGCAAGCAGTGCTACACCATACACCGTGAGCAGTTCTAACACCTTGGCCACTGCCTGTCTTTTCTCTGTGTGAACCGTGGTATAGGCAAATGCACAGAAATGGCTCGCCCGGTCTGCATCGATCGTCTTAACCGGCAGAAAGAGTAATTCACCCGCAATCACAAATCCTGCCAGAAATGGAAACAGAGATTCACAATTGATCTTTCCCATCGCCAGATCTTCGGGGTTGCATTTTGCAAGATTTCCATAATCATATGCAAACCGGAATGCAAGTCCAAACACGAGCAGCATCCCAAATGTGATCACAGCAATCACAAACGTCTTCTTGTACAAATACAGATCCTTCTTATAGTATCCGATCATTCGCGCCACTCCTTTCCCGACTTGCCTTTTACATAGTAAAGCAAAATATCATCCAGCGTCGGCGCATCGATCACCGCACCCGAATACTTCTGCTTACACGCCGCACGATCCTTCACCATCACAGATGCCCCATACGCGTATCGGCGGACACTGACAATATCCGTCGGATCAATCTCCGGAAGCATATCCGTCTCACATTGAATGATTCCATGCTTCTGCAAGATATCATCCTTGTATTCGCTCAGTATAATCTTTCCATCATGGATAAATGTAATCGCGTCTGCCACCCGTTCAAGATCACTCGTGATATGAGACGACATCAGGATGCTGTGATTCTCATCCTGCATATACTCCTGAAATACATCAAGCATCTCACTTCGCATAACCGGATCTAACCCAGCCGTCGCTTCGTCCATGATCAAAAGCTCTGCCTGATGAGATAAGGCTGTGGCAATCTGGAATTTCATCTGCATGCCCTTGGAGAATTCGCCCAGCTTTTTCTTCCGTGGCAGATGAAACCGATCCAGATAAGAAAAGAAGCTTGCTTCCTCCCACGTTGCATAAAACTGTTTCAATATTTTATTTATATGATTCGCGGTCAGATTCTCGTGAAATGGCAATGTATCAAATACAACTGCAATCCGCTGCTTAATCTCATTTTCTTCACTTTCATGATCCAGGCCAAATATACGGATCGTTCCACTGTCTTTCTTGACGATATTCAGAATTGCCTTAATTGTCGTGCTTTTTCCTGCACCATTTTGTCCGACAAATCCCATAATTGTTCCTCTCGGCACAGCAAAGCTCAGTTCCCCTAAAGTGAACCCATCATACACCTTCTTCAGATTTGTTATTTCTATAGCATTTTCATATTCCATATGTACCCTCCATGTTTCTATTCCTGCCTGCTCTGGTTTGCTACAATTTTTTACTCCTCCGCAAGCAGCTCCAACAATTCCTGCAGTTCCTGTTTCGTGACGCCACTCTTTTTCGCACAGGCAATTGCCTCCTGCAAATGGTGTTCCATCTTTTTTCGATACTCCTCACGCAGCAGCTCCTGTTTTTGTCCCTGTACGAAACAGCCTTTTCCGGCAACTGTCTGGATCAATCCGGCTTTCTCCAGTTCTTCATAAGCCCGTTTCGTCGTAATCAGACTGATCTGTAATTCCGCTGCCAGCGCGCGCATTGATGGCAGCAAAACGCCCTCCGCAAGTGCCCCGGACAGAATCTGTTCTTTGATCTGTGCCACAATCTGCTCATAGATCGGAACACCGGAGGAATGGCTGATGATAATATTCATGAACATTTCCTTCCTTTTGTACAATTCGCAATCGCATCATACACCTGAAATCACGATTTTGTTATTTCATTTTCTGTATATATACTGTGTATATAGTATATATACAGATGTTTAAAAAGTCAATCATAATTTCCGCATGACGGTCTATGGCACAAAGAAAAAATCCGCAAAGCCATTTCTGACCTTGCGGATTCACAATTTTCTTTCTGTAATTGTTCTGCTTTACAGCATCCGATTAATGATGGAACAGACGGATTCCTGTAAATGACATAACCATATCGTACTTGTCTGCACACTCAATGACAAGATCATCACGTACAGAACCACCCGGCTGTGCGATATACTTCACACCACTCTTCTTTGCACGCTCTACATTATCTGAGAATGGGAAGAACGCATCGGAACCAAGTGTTACGTCGGTATTTCCATCGAGCCATGCACGCTTCTCCTCACGTGTAAATACCGGTGGCTTTACCTTGAAACGCTTCTGCCATTCGCCCTCGCGAAGTACATCCTCATACTCATCGCCGATGTAGACATCAATTGCATTGTCACGGTCTGCACGTCCAAGCGAATCTACAAACTGCAGATTCAGAACCTGTGGCGCCTGACGGAGATACCAGTTATCTGCCTTCTGTCC
>DJEI01000036.1 GCA_002431865.1 Lachnospiraceae bacterium UBA5902 | reverse complement strand
CTCTGGTGCTTAGCACAGTTACCAGTAATTCTTCTAGGAAGAATCTTACCTCTTTCAGAGATGTATCTCTTAAGCTTGTTTGTATCCTTGTAATCAATTACTGCATTCTTCTCTGCACAGAATACACAGACCTTTTTTCTTCTACGAATTGGTCTTCTCTTCATAGGAGCGTCTGGACGATCGCTCTTCTCTGTCTTATTGTAAGCCATTACTAATTACCTCCATTTAATTTCCTTACTTAAATGGTAAATCGTTGCCTGTCAATCCTGTTGGAATATCCATAAATCCATCTGCACTGGCATTGCCCGGTGCTGGTCTGTCTTCCTGCTGATATCCACCGCCATTGTTTCCAGATGCATTCTTGCTCTCTGCAAACTCCTGCTCTTCTACGACAACCTCTGTTGTATAAACTTTATTGCCGTCCTTATTGGTATAGCTGCCTGTCTGAATACGTCCTGTAATCGCAATCTTTGTACCCTGCTTCAAATACTTCTCAGCAAACTCTCCGTTTCTGCCAAATGCGACACAGGAGATAAAATCTGCTGTCTGCTCATTTCCAGAATTGTCTCTTCTCTGGAATCTACGGTCAACTGCAAGCGTATATCTTGCGATTGCTAAAGGCTCTGCAGCCTGTGAATATCTAACTTCCGGATCACGAGTTAAACGACCCATCAAAATTACTTTGTTCATCGGAAATCCTCCTAACTATTACTCTGCGTCCTGTCTAACACAAAGATATCTGAGAACAGATTCCATAATACGAACACTTGCTTCGATCTGAGCTGGAGCTTCAGCGTTTGCATCAAACTGAATGAAGTAGTAGAAACCTTCCTTCATCTTCTGAATCTCGTATGCTAATCTCAGCTTGCCTTTTTCGTCAACGTTTGTGATTGTACCGCCTGCCTTCTCGATAATAGCCTTAGCCTTATCTACAACAGCAGTTCTTGCGTCATCATCAATCTTTGCGCTAACAACCAACGCCAATTCATACTTGTTCATGTTATTGCACCTCCTTATGGTCTATTGGCCTCCGAACCGGTCGGAAGCAAGGAATATAAAAATATATCACAGGGTTAGATATTATCATATGATATTTTATTTTGCAAGCGTTTTTTTGAATTTTCCGCCCAAATGCAATTTTCGCCCAAAAAGGCTGGAACAAACGATTCCAGCCTTTGGTGTATTCTTATTATATCTGTAATTCCAAAGCACTTCCAAGGATTGCTTTCGGTTCCTTCACTTTCCGCTCTTCCGCATAGAATGCTTTGTTGTATTCCTGCAATTTCTGCATTGCGATTGGCTTGTCCACTTCCTCGTACATCTGTGCATTCTTTGCACTGACCAGATTCGCCATACTGATAAAGCCAGGTTCAATCGCAATACCGCTGTCTTCTACCGGTGTGTCCGACTCCTTCGCCGGTCCCCACCATTTCATACCGATGGTATCTGCGTATTCCTCCGATGGTGTCTCACACAGAAACTCCAGTGCATATTGCTCTACCTGCTGCTTTGTGCATACGATTTTCTTGCATCCAGTCACATGTCCTTTTTCATCCACGCGTCCAATCATCGCTGGATATGTGTCCACACTATTCAGATAATGACAATCAATCTCATGCATCCGAAGCTCTGTACGTTTGATGCTGCGTCGTTTCAACAAAACTGCGATGTCCGGCCGCACATTCATCATCCAGCGCGCAAGCGGATTCCGATATTCACGTTCTTTTCCAGACCATCCATTGATATGCTTTCCAAGATCGAATCCCGGATTTTCTATATCCAGTTCCTTATCCAGATTGTAAATCTCCGCAACATTCACCGCCTTGGCATCTACATCCTCAAGCATCGCACCCTGCGCCTCTTCACCTGCATACAGTGCACGTAACTTCCGGTTTGCAAATGTCACAAGCCTCCGGTTGAATTCAGCTTTACTGTCCGCATAATTGAAGTAATCACGCAGGAACGCCGGCATATAATATGCCTGCATCACTTCGTAAGTCTTATTTGTAAAATTGTCAGAATCGATCTTGACACGTTTGCATCCATTCAAAATCTGGAACAGATACGCGGAAAACTGAGCTTCGTCCCTGCTCAGGGAGCGCTCTCCATTTATATAGTCATTGATCAATATGTCCATATGTTTTACCACCATTTATTTTTATCTTAGTTCCCAAAAGTATATATACCGAGCTTTGTGTCTGTCCCCTTTGAGAAGTGCCAGTACATTGGTGAACCGTCACATTCCAGTATCACATAAACTGTCTTATCTTCCGATACGTCACTAAAATCCAGATCCGGATAATTCTCACGGATGTCCGGGGCATCACCGCTCGATGCAGTAAATGTACCTGTGTAAGTTCCACCATATTCTTCATCGTTCGATACAAGCGATACAGTTACCTCTCCATCAAACAATCCATCCACCAGATTACCGGAACGTGTTACCGTTACAAGCTCATCGCCAGCATCTTCGTTGACAGATGTCTCAGTACCTGTTCCATTCGGTTTATCGTTGCTCCATGCTCCTTCATAAACCAGATATGCCTGATTATAACCATCCATCTTGACAAACATCGTTCCCTGTCCGCTTCGCACGCCATTCTCGTAATCACCATAATAGAAGTAATATCCAGAATTTAACAAAGTAGAATATGTGTAAACGCCTGCACCCTTTCCTGTATAAGAGCTGTCATAACCGTCTGTTGCATAAATATATGAATCACCATCCATATTTGCAACAACTGTGCTCGCATTATCAGAGCCATCTACATCCATCATACCTGCATAATCTGAAGCAGACATCAGGCTGATCACCTGCTCCATCAGATCATGTCTGGCTGTCATCAGCGCACGCTCTGACTCAATCTTCTCTGTATAAGAAGAGAAATCCACATCCGACATGCTGTCTGCATATGTATTGATAAAGGATTCTGCCTGATCATACTGCTGTGCATCCATCATATCATCCAAAACAGCATATGCACATGCCTTTCTTCCACTCAGAGCCGACTCATTCGTACTGTCAAGATCCAAAGCATCTCCATAAGCAGCAATCTTATTCTCATAATCAGAGTTGTCCATTGCATCAGCACGGTCTACATATGCAGTTACGAGATTCTTCTTCAGACCGTTGTCTTTTGTCAGTTCATACCCTTCCTTATATGCATCGATCAGTGAATCGGTATCGCTGTAAAGATCATCTGCGTATTCATAGAATGCCACGATATCCTCACTGTTCTCTGTTACCTTATCTGCATCAAAGCCCGTGATTGTTGTACGGAATTCTGTAAAATTCTCTCTTGCCTCATCGCTTTCACCGGCACTAATCTGTGCGGATAACAGGTCATTCATGGCCAGAACCCGATCATCAAAAATGCCAAGCGCTGCTTCATACGCCGTGACTGCTTCTTCGTAATTGCCGTCTGTCATTGCCTTCTCAGCAACATCCATCTTCCGCTCATACCGTTTCTCCGGAGTAAAGAACAGGAAATATGCACCTGCGCCCAGTGCCAATACCACAACGACGCAGATAGCCACGATCAGACCTGTCTTTTTCTTCTTCGGTGAACCATCCTTGTTTACTTTCAGCTGTTTTGGTGCCTTCGGTTTTTTCTCCTTCGGAGCTTTCGGTGGTTTCGGAGCCCTCGGCGGCTTCCCACCATTCATCGGCGGCATCTGTCCGTTATTTGGCATCATACCCATCGGTGTTCCCATTGGTCCATTTGGCATCTGTCCCATTGGTGTTCCCATCGGTCCGTTCGGCATCTGTCCCATTGGTGCTCCCATCGGTCCATTTGGCATCTGCCCCATTGGTGCTCCCATCGGTCCGTTTGGCATCTGCCCCATTGGTCCGTTCGGCATTCCCATCGGTGCTCCCTGTGGTGGAAGCATCTGTGTCTTGTCCTCAAATTGTGGTGCGCCTGATGCCGGTGCTGTCCCCATCATCGTCGGGTCTGGTCCCGTCAGAACCGTTGTTGCACCTTCTGCATCATCGTCATCCACAGGTGTCATATCTTCTGCGCGCAATACCGTTGTCGCGCCCTCTTCTTCGTCCTCAGTTTCTGCATCCATCGCACATAATACGGTGGTTGCCCCCTCTTCCTCATCCACGTCATATCTGGATTCCGGGTTCTTATTTTCGTCCATATTGTTTCCTCCTGCAAACTGCAATACCTTCTTTACAGTTTATACTTTTTCTACCTCATATGTCAACATACTTTCTCGTATTTCACAAACGATTTATCATTCTTCTCTGTTTTTCAGGCTCTGAATCTCCTCTGTGGTAAGTTTCCGGTATTCACCACATGCAAGCGTCTCATCCAGATACAATGGTCCCATACGCAAACGCTTTAGATATAGCACCTGCATACCAACCGCTTCAAACATCCGTTTGATCTGATGATACCGCCCCTCTGTGATCGTAATTTCGATCTCACTTTCACTACCTGCCTTATGAATCTTCAGTTCAGCTGGCGCTGTGAGCAACTCATCTCCGATATCTACACCCTCAGCAAAAGCAACGATCTCTTTCTTTGTGACCATGCCTTTGATCCTTGCATAATAGGTTTTTTCCACATGTTTTCCCGGTGCCAGCAGATCATTTGACAGCTTTCCATCGTTGGTTAAAAGCAACAGCCCTTCCGTGTCTTTGTCCAGCCGTCCAACCGGAAATAAATCCCGTCGTTTTTGTTCTGTAATAAGATTCACAACTGTTTTTTCATGTGCATCTTTCGTTGCAGACACCACCCCCTGTGGTTTATGCAGCATATAATAAGAAAAGCTCTCATACACGACCGGTTTACCCTGCACACAGACAACATCCTTCGCCGGTTCCAGCTTTTCCTCTGCATGTACGCACGTCACACCATTTACGGTGACCTGTTTTGCCTTCAACAGTCCTTTCACGTCCTTGCGACTGCCAAAGCCCGCATCTGCCAAATATTTGTCGATTCGTATTTTTGTCATATTCTACCAGTCCTCCCATTTCCAGACAAAAGAAGAAGATCCACAGTCAACCCGCGGATCTTCCCATTCTTATTATCAATCCTCTTGGGGAGATTGAACTATATATTTCTGTCTCTGCTAATTAGAACAAGCTGTCATAGAAGCTTCCAACTGATGCGCCTGCCACTGCTCCGTACTGATTATAAAATACAGAAGCGGAATTTGCAGATGCATCGCTCGCAAGCTGCAGCAACCGGCTCTGTGTATTACTTCCAAAAGAGAAATCTCCGGCAAACAGTTTTTTGACATCCGACATATCTGCGGATGCAAATGCTTCCTCGTCAAATGCAAGTGTGTTATCACTTTTCACCGTAATTCCGATCTCGGCTAATGCACCTGTATAATTTCCAGTCTGAGAAGCCAGTCTGGATGCATCCTTCAGTACGCCTGATTCATCTGAATTCTGTGCACTCACCATCACACTGTTGTAACTGCTGACAAAGCTCTTTACATTCTTCTGGATTTTATCTGTATCCCCATTCTGATACAGCTTTTCATCCTTCAATGTCTTCAGATTCTTCCATGCATCCTCGGATGCCGTTTTTGTCGCAGTATCCTCTGTCTTCGTCTCTATATTACTCTTGGAAAACTGCTTCTGCGTTGCTTTCTTCGCACTATCGTTCGAATAATAATGCTTTGCAAGCTTCAGATAACTGCCGTTCCGAATGGAGTTGTAATCGCTGAGAAGACCCATCAATCCACTGCCTGAATTGCTGGAAGATGTTCCAAGCATGCTATTAAAAAAATTGTTGCTAATATTCATACTCATATTCTCACTTCCTTTTTACATCCTCCTACTATTCGTTCTTACCTGTAGTATACTACATATCCCACTGATTTGTAAAGAGATTTACGGATTTGTCGTCGATTCTTCCGTTGTTCCCTCTGTTGTGTCCGCGTCATCCCGTTTGAGATAGATGACTTCATCGGTATACATGCCTGAATCGTCAGCGGTCTCTTCCCATGTTGTCGTGCATGCCTCATCCGTGTATGCTTTATATTCCAGCAATGCAAGCTGTACCGGTTTGTCCACTGGAACTGTATAGCTGCTTTCCAGTCCTTTTCCCTCTAAAATCTTGAACGTAACCGTACGCGTCATCATCGATTCATGCGCCGTTGCGATTGCCTCCGGATATGTATAAGAATTTCCTTCTGTCACCCAGGAATACGATACCTTTTCCCCATTTACATCGTAACAATAATATTCAAGCACCTTGTAATTGTCATCCAGAACATACTGAAATACATAAGATGCGTTGTCATTCTTATAATTTGTCTCCACAACCAGATCCCCGTCCTCCCGGTAGATATCCTTGATTGTCTGATCCGCCTCTGTAAGGGAAATAATCATATCGTTGTGATTCGTGTTGATAATCGCATCTGCCACATTTGGTTCCGGATAGATTAATACATAACACGTCTTGTCCTCATCAATCAGATACCAGTATCCGTATTCCTTGTCAAGCACCTGCACGATTCCGTTTGAATCTTCGTACGCCTGCAGATACGTGCCGTCCTCGGCAAACCCAAGGAACTGGTATTCCGAATACACCTCAACACCATCACTGTAATAAATTGTGTTCAAACTGTAATTGTTTCCACCCGCAAGCAATGTATCCCCTTTGTTTGCATCATAAATTGCTTCCAGAGTGACCTTCTTATCCTCCTCCGAGGCAGGCTCCCGCTTTTTTTGTTCCTCTGTTGCATTCTCCGCTTCCTGCCGGATATCCGCCAGAATATCTTCCGTCGTTGCCGCATCACTCTGTGACGCTACTGCTTCGGTTGTCACCAGCACCAGCTTATCTTCTTTCCCGCATGCGGTCAGCGTGAGCATCGCTGCCGCCATCGCACACGCCACCCATAATTTTGACTTCCTCATATGTATTACCCGTCTTTC
>DJEI01000050.1 GCA_002431865.1 Lachnospiraceae bacterium UBA5902 | reverse complement strand
CACATCTCGCCGAGTGCTGCCATGTTTGCATCATTGCCAGCCTTTACCGGAAGTCCGATGATTTTGGATAATTCATCGGCTGCATTAAAGATTCCCCATCCAAGATTTACACAACGAAGAACGGTTCCGTCCGCCTTGACCGGCCCCGGAACACCCATTCCAATACCCTTTACTTCACTCTTATCGATCTGCTTATCCGCAAGCTTACTTTCGATGGATGCTGCAATATCGCCTAAGATATACTTTCCGCCTTCGTCGGTGCGTGTTGTGATCTCCCACTTGTCAACCATCGTTCCTTCTGCAGTGAAAAGACCGATCTTAACTGTTGTTCCTCCGATATCTACACCAAATACATACTTTGCCATCTTCCTCTATATCCTCCTTATTCCTCTTAGACATTGTGTGAATTCTTCGCTATATTCTGTGTTACACGGTTATACAATTCCTGTGCAGCATTGTATCCCATCTTCTTCTGTCTGTGGTTGACGGCTGCCGCCTCTACGATAACCGCAATATTTCGTCCCGGTCGAATCGGAATCGAATGACTGACAATCTTATTTCCAAGAATCTCTGTATACTGATCTTCCAATCCCAGACGATCATAGTTCGCATCCTTATCCCATTCTTCCAGATTCACGATCAGATCGATGCTCTGTGTATGCTTGACACACTCTACACCGAACATACTCTTGACATCGATAATTCCGATTCCCCGAAGCTCAATAAAATGTCTTGTAATATCCGGTGCCGTACCGATCAGCGTCTCATCCGAAACCTTTTTGATCTCCACGACGTCATCCGATACAAGACGGTGTCCACGTCGAATCATCTCCAGCGCCGCCTCACTCTTACCAAGTCCGCTGTCTCCGGTAATCATGACGCCCTCACCATATACATCCAGCAAAACCGCATGAATGGAAATACGCGGTGCAAGCTCCACATGCAGCCACTTTACAACCTCATGCACGAAGTCAGACGTTGTCTCCGAAGTATCGGTCAGAATTGGGATTCCACATCGTTTTCCGGTCTCGATGATATAATCATATGGCTTGATATTACGACAAAAGATCAGACACGGAATCTTGAATGCAAATAACTTCTCAAATATCTGGATATTCTCTTCCTCTGTATGCATATTCGAAATATACGCAAACTCTACATTTCCACATATCTGAATACGTGCGGAATCAAAATGTTCAAAAAAGCCCGCCAGCTGGACTGCCGGTCGGTTCATATTTGGATCTTTGATCAATATATGATCGGTATCAATTTCAGGCGTATGATTGATCAGATTCATCTTTTGAATCAATTGTGTCACACTTACGCTATATTCTTCTTCCATGCCCTCTTATGTCTCCTTACCTATTTTGAAAAAATGGGCTGTCGCAGACGCAACAGCCCTTTGCTATTTTACTCTTCATCCTCAGACTCGGACGCTACTTCCTGATATTTCTCAAGAATGAGACTCTGGATTTTGTCTCTTGTCTCAGAATTGATCGGATGTGCAATATCCCGATATTCACCATCCGACGCCTTTCGACTCGGCATCGCGATAAACAATCCCTTCTCTCCTTCAATTACCTTGATATCATGTACTACAAATACATCATCAATTGTAATCGAAACAACTGCGCGCATCTTGCCTTCTTTTGTAACCTTACGTACCCTTACATCTGTGATTTGCATATTAGTCCCCCTTTTACGCAACTCTTTTTGTGAAATTATAATGCGTATCTAAAATTCTTCTCAACAATGACCTTGATCTCGTTTGGATCTCCTGTATGTACTGTATTTGCGCGAAGCGTATCTCGGCTCTCCACGATACAGTTCTCAATATAACAGTTATCCCCGATATGTACATCGTTCAGAATAATCGAATTCTTGATAACACAGTTATTACCGATATAAACTTTTTTGAAAAGAACGGAATCCTCTACCGTACCATTAATGATACTTCCGCTTGCGATCAGGCTGTTGCTGACAGCTGCATCTCCATTGTATTTTGCTGGTGGCAGATCTTCCACCTTTGAATATACATCCGGATGCTGACGGAAGAAGTAATCACGAATATCCTTCTTCAGGAAATCCATATTGGTCTTGAAATAAGAATCAATCGTACCGATATTTCTCCAGTAAGAATCCAGCTTATATGCATAAATCTTCTTTACATTCTTGTAACGAACAAGAATGTCATTTACAAAATCACTTCTGCCTTCTGCAGCACATGCCTCCAGCAGTTCAATCAACTGACGACGTCTTACAACATAAACGCCGATAGATGCTGTATTTGTCTCTGCCACGATTGGCTTCTCCTCAAAGCTGATCACACGATTATCATCTGCAAGCTTTACAACGCCAAAACGGTTGATATCATCCTCACCCGGCTGGATATCCTTACATACAACTGTGATATCTGCACCTGTTGCGATATGCTCTTCTAACACCTTGTTGTAGTCCAGCTTATACACTGCATCACCACTTGCGATAACCACATATGGCTCATGAGCCGATTTCAGGAAGTTGATATTCTGATACAGCGCATCTGCGGTTCCCTTGTACCAATAGCTGTTTGTCGCTGTAATCGTTGGTGTAAACAGATAAAGTCCACCCTGTTTTCTACCGAAATCCCACCACTTGGAGGAATTCAAATGCTCGTTCAACGAACGTGAATTATACTGTGTATAAACAGCTACCTTCTGGATATGAGAGTTTGTCATGTTGGAAAGTGTGAAATCAATTGCACGATAGCTTCCCACGATCGGCATAGCTGCAACCGCTCTCTTTGCGGACAACTCTCCCATTCTGCTGCTATTTCCACCTGCTAAAATAATACCGATTGCTCTCATTCTACTCACCTGCCTTTATAATACTAGACCCACTCTTTAACAATCCATCCGGATATTCGTCAATGGTTGTCTCACCAAAGATGGCAACGTTCTTACCAATCTTAACTCCTGCCGGAATTACGGAATTCTCTCCGATTGTTACAAGACCGTATGAGTAGATATGTGGTGCAAGTTCATTTGGAACTTCCTCGCCGACACCAAGTTCTGCGTTGTCTCCAATATGAACACCCTCTGCAATAATTGCCTTATTCATAACGACACCGTCACCAATCACTGCACCATTCATAATGATAGAATTCTTGATCACTGCGCCCTTTCCGATCATAACGCCGGAACCGATAACGGAATGCTGTACAGTACCGTAAACTTCCGTTGCCTCGCCAACGATACTTTCTGTCACTGATCCTTCCGGATCAATGTACTGTGGTGGAAGCTGATCACTCTTTGTGTAGATTCTCCAGAACTCCTCGTAGAGATTGAACTCTGGAATAATATCAACGAGCTCCATATTTGCTTCCCAGTAAGAACCAAGTGTTCCTACATCCTTCCAATAACCCTTGTACTCGTAAGCACAGATCTTGCATCCACGCTCATGGCAGTATGGAATAATATGCTTACCAAAGTCACAGGATGGCTGATCTTTGAGTGCTGTCAAAGCCTCACGAAGCACCTTCCAGTTAAATATGTAAATACCCATAGACGCTTTGTTGCTGCGTGGATGCTCCGGCTTTTCCTCAAACTCCTGAATACATCCGGTATCGTCTGTGATAACAACACCAAAACGGCTTGCTTCCTCCATTGGTACCTGATAGGTTGCCAATGTAATATCGGCCTTGCTTGTCTTGTGGTAGTCAAGCATTGCTTCATAATCCATCTTGTAAATATGATCTCCGGAGAGAATCAGTACATAGTCTGGATTGTAGTAGTCAATATACTCAAGATTCTGATAGATTGCGTTCGCAGTACCCGTATACCACTGGCTGTTTGCACTCTTCTCGTATGGAGGAAGTACGGTTACACCACCAATGCTTCGATCCAGATCCCATGGGATACCGATACCGATGTGCTGGTTGAGCCGGAGTGGTCTATACTGTGTCAACACGCCGACAGTATCAACCCCCGAATTAATACAGTTGCTGAGCGGGAAATCAATAATCTTGTATTTTCCACCAAATGCAACCGCCGGCTTAGCAAGCTTGTAAGTCAAAACACCCAGACGACTTCCCTGTCCGCCTGCTAAAAGCATAGCTATCATTTCTTTTTTAATCATAATGTCACCCCTTTTAGCATAATATGTTTGTATTATAGCATTAAACCTAAAAAAGTGAAACACTTTTAGGCAATTTTTATAATTTTTTCTTTAAAAATCTCACTGGAATGGTAAATAATACTAAATTTTACATATTTTTACACATTCATTGTCTCTGCGACACGATTCATTGCCTTCAGGAACGGTAAAAAATCCACTTCCAGAGACGCTGCAAGCTTGATGTCATCCTTTTCCTGTAGCACTTTGCCGAGGCGTCCGACCGCGGACGCCATCCTGCCTTTGTCAATTCTTTGTTCATCCCGGTTAATCAGATCCTCACAGTTGTTAAACACCTCGATCTCCCAGTTGATTCCCTGAATCACCAGATTGAACAGCTCGTCCGTATCGGACTGCCGGTTATGTCTGAGTTCTGCGATCAGTGTCTCCGTTCCGGGAATGATAGTTGCACTGTAGTTGTATAACTCCTTTAGTAAATCCTGTTGTGCAGATGCCTTATCACTCATTCAAAACTTCCTCCTGTCTACGACTCATTATTTTTCGTCACGATTTCTGTCAGGGAAGACGCAAGCCCTGCAATCCCGGAAATCTCACTTGGAATAATCAGCTTTGTAGCCTTTCCATCTGCTGCCTTGGTAAATGCCTCAAGACTCTTCAATGTAAGAACCGCCTGATCCGGTGCAGCCTCGTTTAAGAACTTAATACCATCTGCATTTGCCTGCTGTACTTTCAGGATTGCTTCTGCCTCACCTTCGGCACGGCGGATCGTTGCTTCCTTTGTCGCCTCTGCACGCAGAATTGCGGACTGCTTTTCTGCCTCTGCGGAAAGAATCAGGGACTCCTTCTGTCCTTCTGCGCGAAGAATTGCGGACTTCTTCTCACCTTCTGCAATCAGGATCTGTTCACGTCTCTCACGTTCTGCCTTCATCTGTTTTTCCATCGCATCCTGAATAGCTGCCGGTGGAATGATATTTTTCAGCTCGACACGGTTGACCTTGATACCCCAAGGATCTGTCGCCTCGTCCAAAGTCGCACGCATCTTTGTATTGATCGTCTCTCTCGATGTCAGAGTCTGATCAAGCTCCAGCTCACCGATGATATTTCGAAGAGTTGTCGCCGTCAGATTCTCAATCGCCATGATTGGCTTTTCCACACCATATGCAAACAACTTCGGATCTGTGATCTGGAAGAATACGACCGTATCAATCCGCATCGTAACATTATCCTTCGTGATTACCGGCTGTGGTGCAAAATCGACCACCTGCTCCTTCATGGATATGCGGTGTGCCACCTTGTCGATCAAAGGTGTCTTTAAATGCAGACCCGCTGACCATGTCGTATTGTAGGTTCCCAGACGCTCAATGACATATGCATGTGCCTGTGGTACCACGCGGATCGAGCTGCATATCACGATTACAACTAAAACAACAAGAAAAATACCTAAAATCTGTGCTCCGTTCATCTTGTTCCTCCCAATTATGAATTTTCTTTTCTAACAACCATCAGCTTCACGCCATCAATACTATCGACCAGCACCTTTTCTCCTTCCGGAATGTTCGTTCCATCTACAGAGCGTGCTGTCCAGTCCATGCCGTTTAATTTTACGACACCCTGTGCTTCGATATTATCGATTTCCTGTTTTACAATGCCTTCCTTTCCGATCAGACCATCCACATTCGTCTTTTCGATGTTCTTCATGAAATGCTTCATTGCAATCGGTCTGGTAAATACAAATAAGATTGCTGAAACCACTGCAAATACAAGGATCTGCACAAGCCAGTGTACTCCGGTCAGCGAGATCAGCCCCGCAATAAGCGCACCACCTGCAAACCAGATTGACGTAAGTCCCAGTGTAATGATTTCCACAACGATCAAAACAACCGTAATGATCAGCCAAACTGTTAAAGCCATATATACCTCCTCCTGCTTTATTTGTGGAACGCAATGTCTGCTATTCACACGTTATTTTCATTTTACCACACTGCCTGAAAATCTTCCATAAAAAAAAGTGAGAATTTCGTAAATATTGCACAAATTTAACGAATTTCTCACATTCTTTTCTTTTGATTTAGTTTTTACAGATTAATTGCTCTGCATAGCACGCTTCGCACGCATACGAAGTGTCGGATCCAGAATCTTCTTACGGATACGGATAGACTTCGGTGTGATCTCCAAAAGCTCATCCGTATCAATGAAATCCAGTGCCTGCTCCAGAGAAAGGATCTTTGGAGGTGTCAGTTTCAATGCATCATCGGAACCAGACGCACGTGTATTGGTAAGCTGCTTCTTCTTGCAGACATTTACTTCGATATCCTCTGCCTTGCCGCATTGTCCAACGACCATGCCGCCATAAACCTGCTCGCCCGGTCCGATAAAGAGTGTTCCACGCTCCTGTGCATTGAACAGACCATATGTGATACTCTCACCTGACTCAAACGCGATCAGAGAACCCTGGCTTCTGTAATTCATATCACCCTTGTATGGCTGATAACCGTCAAACATGGTATTGATGATACCATTTCCCTTGGTAGCGGTCATGAAATCACCACGGAAACCGATCAGTCCACGAGACGGAATCGAGAACTCCAGTCTCGTTGTTCCATTTCCGGTTGGTGCCATGCCCTGCAGTTCACCCTTACGCTGATTCAGCATATTGATGACTGTACCGGAAAATTCGTCTGGCACATCAATAACTGCAATCTCAAAAGGCTCTAACTTCTTGCCCTTCTCATCTTCCTTGTAGATAACCTCTGCCTTACTTACTGCGAACTCGTAACCCTCACGGCGCATATTCTCGATCAGTACGGACAGATGCAGCTCGCCACGTCCGGATACCTTGAAACTCTCAGTCGTATCTGTCTCCTCAACACGCAGAGATACATCCGTATTTAACTCACGAAACAGACGGTCACGCAGATGACGGGAAGTAACAAACTTTCCTTCCTTACCTGCAAGCGGTGAATCATTTACCATGAAATGCATCGCAATCGTAGGCTCAGAGATCTTCTGGAACGGAATTGGTTCCGGGTTATCCGGTGAACAAATCGTATCTCCGATATGGATATCAGAAATACCGGAAATCGCCACGATCGAACCGATACCCGCCTCATTCACCTCTACTTTATTCAGGCCTTCAAACTCATATAATTTACCAATCTTAACTTTGCGATACTTATCCGGCTCATGATGGTTTACGATGATTGCATCCTGATTCAGCTTGATCGTACCATTATCTACCTTACCGACACCGATACGTCCAACATACTCATTATAATCAATCGTACTGATCAGAATCTGCAAACCGGCATCCGGATCTCCTGTTGGAGCAGGGATATATTTTAAGATAGTCTCAAACAAAGGCTTCATATCCGTACCCGGTTCATCCGGTGAAAGGGATGCGATACCTGCCTTTGCAGAGGCATAAACAAATGGGCAGTCAAGCTGCTTCTCATTTGCATCAAGCTCTAACAGAAGTTCTAATACTTCCTCTTCTACCTCCGCCGGTCTTGCCTCCGGACGGTCAATCTTATTGATACACACAATTACGTTCAGATCCAGTTCCAGTGCTTTTTTGAGCACGAACTTCGTCTGCGGCATCGCACCTTCAAATGCATCTACCACGAGGATAACGCCATTTACCATCTTTAAGACACGTTCTACCTCGCCACCGAAATCAGCATGGCCCGGTGTGTCGATAATGTTGATCTTCGTATTCTTATAAGTAACTGCGGTGTTTTTAGAAAGGATTGTGATACCTCTCTCACGTTCGATATCATTCGAATCCATGACACGCTCTGCGACTTCCTGATTGTCACGGAATACACCACTCTGCTTCAACAGTTCGTCCACGAGGGTTGTCTTACCATGATCGACATGGGCGATAATTGCTACGTTTCTTACATCTTCTCTTGTAATCTGCATATCTCTTTCCTCATCTCTATATACATACTCAACTACAACAAACTTAGGTATTTTAGCACATTCTTCCCTTACTTTCAATATTTTAGACAAAAAAAGCTCCGGGGATTTCACTCCCCGAAGCCCTGTTTTTACTGCTTATTTTTTGATATATGCCTGTGTTTTCACACTGGTGATACCCTGATAGCTTCTCGCTGGTGCATTACCACCCTTTGGTACAAGCACGATCTGGATTCC
>DJEI01000089.1:7198-20345 GCA_002431865.1 Lachnospiraceae bacterium UBA5902 | reverse complement strand
TTTCCGGCAGAGCCTTTTTTCTGTATACATAGTGCACAAAAACGATGCTAAGCTTTTGTGAAGTTTGTGCACACTTCTTTGCGCAGTCATGGTACTATAATAACCGTAAAAACCCCCCAATACATTATATATAGTTTTTGCTATACCCCATAGTAAAAATACCTTCTCCTAAAAGGGCAGCCAGTGATGGCTGTTCTTTTTTTGCGCTACAGTGATGGCGCTGCCGGGTGGAATTGGCACATGCTGTTTCGTATGGCAATGAGATATTTGAAAAGGAGATTGACAGAAGCAGAGAATTGAGATAAGGTGTTAAAGAAAAAAGAATATATCGCAGAGGGACTGTGCGCATGTGCAAACGGTTGAGAAGGTTAAAACCTGACTCTTTGAACCTGTCAGTTAATACTGTCGTAGGGAGCGAATAATGGATGAGATATTTTTATGGGATCCGGCGTTACTGCGACGCCGGATTTTTTTATTTTATCCGGAATGCTGTTTGTGTCAGGCAGGGGATGAAAGTACGGTTTTCGATCAGGCAGGAAGCCCTGAGGGCGGAACGGCACCCCGTGTGGAAAGGGGGAATGCGCCGGATGCCGTCCCGGCACCCGGCGTGCAGGCGAGGCGGGCACACCTTGTTTTCACATACCCCTCTGCAGAAATGGAGCAGGAAAATATGGAACAGTTTGCAACACAGATGGAAGCAGCACGCAAGGGAATTGTGACAGAGGAGTTAAAGAAGGTCGCGGCGAAGGAACGCATGACCACAGAAGAGTTGATGCCGCTCGTTGCGGAGGGAAAGGTAGTTATCTGCGCGAACAAGCATCACAAGTGCATTGACCCGGAGGGCGTCGGCTCGATGCTGCGGACAAAGATCAATGTGAATCTCGGAATATCCAGGGACTGTAAGGATTATGACGTCGAGATGGAGAAAGTGATGGCGGCAGTTGACATGGGAGCGCACGCGATCATGGATCTCTCCTCGCACGGAAACACGATTCCGTTCCGGAGAAAACTGACAGCAGAATGTCCGGCCATGATCGGAACCGTGCCGGTGTATGATTCTGTGATTCACTATCAGAGAGATCTGGCGACACTGACCGCAAAGGATTTTATTGACGTGGTGCGTCTGCATGCCGAGGATGGTGTGGATTTTGTGACGCTGCACTGCGGAATCACACGCAAGACGATTGAGCAGATTAAGAAGCACAAAAGAAAGATGAACATTGTATCCAGAGGTGGCTCTTTGGTGTTTGCGTGGATGTGTATGACCGGAGAGGAGAATCCGTTTTACGAGTATTACGATGAGATTCTGGATATCTGTGCCGAGTACGACGTGACAGTTTCTCTTGGAGATGCCTGTCGCCCGGGCTGTCTTGCCGACGCAACCGATGTCTGTCAGATTGAAGAGCTTGTACGACTCGGTGAACTTACCAAACGTGCATGGGAAAAGAATGTACAGGTTATGGTCGAGGGACCGGGACATGTACCGATGGATCAGATCGCAGCCAACATGAAGGTGCAGCAGACAATCTGTATGGGGGCTCCATTCTATGTACTTGGCCCGCTTGTAACGGATATCGCACCGGGCTATGACCATATTACCGCCGCCATCGGTGGTGCGATCGCCGCACATGCAGGCGCCGCTTTCTTATGCTATGTAACACCCGCAGAGCATCTGGCATTGCCAAATGTCGATGATGTCAAGCAGGGAATCATCGCATCGAAGATTGCCGCACATGCAGCCGATATCGCAAAGGGCGTGCGCGGAGCACGTGATATCGATGATAAGATGGCAGATGCCCGTCGTGTATTAGACTGGGACAAGCAGTGGGAGTGTGCATTAGATCCCGAAACTGCCAAAGCCATCCGTGCAGACAGAAGTCCGGAGCATGAAGATACATGCTCGATGTGCGGAAAGTTCTGCGCCGTGCGAAGCATGAATAAAGCATTAGCAGGAGAATACATTGACATCTTATAAAAATGGGAGGGTACTTATGGAAAAAAACGAAGTTTGGGAAAACATTAAAAAATATGCAAAAGTATTTTTTCAGGGCATAGGATTATTTTTTGCATATTTGTTTCACTACATTGGGGTATTTGCAAAGTTTGTCTATAAGCATCTGAAAAAGCTGTTCCGCAGACTTTACAAGATTATCCGCAGACATATCCGCAGAGTGAAAAAACATATGAAGGCGGGCGATTACAGTTTGCTGTTTTACACCGTGCTGGGCGTTGTGATCTTTATTATCTTGCTGATTCTGCTGATTCACGGAATCTCTGGTAAGAAAAAGGATACCACCGCTACGACTACCGAAGCAACCAGCGAGGCTTCCACAACAGAAGAAGTAGACCCACAGGCAGTTCTCCGGGAACAGGCAACGTATATCTACCAGAACAATCCGGATTACCTGATGCTTGTCAACGATACAAACCCGATTCCGGATGGATATACCTTTGAGCAGCATACGCTGAACAGTGGTTATATTGTAGATGAACGCATCTACAATGATCTGCTTGCGATGCTGGAGGCATGTAATGCTGCCGGAAGCGAGTATACGATCAAGGGTGGTTATATCAGCGCCGATACCGAGGGCAGTGGTGAATATGCAACCGGTCTTGCATTCGACGTAACGGCGCATGATGTTACAGAGTTAGACCCTGCTGTTGTATCACAGCTTCCAACCAACCAATGGCTGATGCAGAATTGTTCTTCCTTCGGCTTCATCGTCCGTTATCCGGAAGGCAAGGAAAGCATTACCGGACATAATTTTGAGCCATGGCATTTCCGTTATGTCGGAAGAGATGCGGCTGTATTTATGACAACGAACAACCTGACACTGGAAGAGTTTTATACTCTGGTAAATGGTGGTTCCGTATCCACAGCAACTGCAACCTCTGCCACACCGGCAGTTGATCCAACCGCTGTGACAGCCGAAGATCCTGGCGCAACAACGGAAGCGACAACGGAAGCAACAAGCGAAAATCCATTGGATATTTTAAATTAGAATATAGAAAGATAAAAACTATATGAGTAAACCAGATAAACATATGAAAAAAGGACCATACGAACGGGAGATGGCACGCCGCAGACGGGAACGAAAGCGGCGCATCCGTCGTTTCCACCTGATCTGTCTTGGTGTCATGCTCCTTGCGTTTATTATTGTATGTGTAAATATTTTTTCGCACAAAAAGAGCATCCGCAGGGAAGCAGTTTCTCTCTATGAAGCGGGAAGCTACCAGGAAGCTTTGGATAAATTCAAGGAAGCTTATGCGGAAAAACAATGGTTTTCGGATTCCATCAATGTCGATATCCTGCTGTATGAAGCGGACTGCATGATGCAGCTTCAATTGTTCTCCGATGCGGAGCTGACCTATCTGGATATCCAGAAAAAATACCCGGCTTCCAAATATGACAAGGAACAGCTTTCCTATCTGTCCGATCTGTCTCATGCGCTTGGCAATTATCAGCGTGGGGATTATGTTTCAACTGTCGCGACTTTCACAAAGGCAGTGGAAAACGGACATAAGGATATCAGTATCTATGCAGCCATATGTTACGAAAACCAGAAAAGCTATGATAAGATGAAAGAATATCTGGATATCTACGCGAACTATCATGGAATCGATGCGTATGTGAATTATAAATATGCATCCTATTATTACGACACCAAAGACTATAATCAGGCGTTAACCTATCTGGCACAGGGGGAATCTGCAGGAGACAGTGACTATCTGCAGGAAATCTTATATGCAGAGATCATGTGCTATAAAGAGCTGCAAAACTATACCGAAGCATTTTCACGTGCCACTTCCTATATTGCCAGATATCCGGACGATCAGAAAGGGCAGGATTTATATGCCTATCTGGATACCCGTGTGAATATAAATGAGGTTCCTGTCAATGATTGTTATCACCTGTATTCTGAGCCGGAGAATTCCAGCGTGTCAGAGTAACAATAATTTATTTATGTAAACTAAAAGGATATTCTATGTACGAGAACAAAGAAGAAATTGAAAAGGTCATTCTGTTTGCGGTTGATCTGGATAACGGGGAACAGGTTCCAGCCAATCTGGATGAATTGGAGGAGCTGGCAGCAACTGCCGGTGCCGAGACACTTGGACGCATGATCCAGAATAAAGATACCATCGAAAAAGCAACCTATCTCGGAAGCGGAAAAGTCGAGGAGCTTCGAGATATGGTGGAGCGTCTTGGTGCAACCGGCGTTGTGTGTGATGATGAATTATCTCCCATCCAGATGAAGAATCTGGAGCAGGAATTAGATACAAAGGTCATGGACCGGACGATGGTAATCCTAGATATTTTCGCAAAACACGCAACAACCCGCGAAGGTAAGCTTCAGGTAGAGCTGGCACAGCTCAAATACCGCAGCAACCGTCTGATCGGTATGGGACAGGTATTGTCCCGTCTCGGTGGTGGTATCGGTACGAGAGGTCCCGGCGAGAAGAAGCTTGAAGTTGACCGCCGGATCATCCGTGAACGGATTGCGAAGCTCTCCAGTGACTTAAAGGATGACATTGCACACCGCGAAGTGATGCGCAAGCAGCGTCTGAACAGCCATATTCCGATCGTATCGATCGTCGGTTATACGAACGCCGGCAAGTCAACCTTGTTGAATCACATGACGCAGGCTGGTGTCTTAGAGGAGGATAAGCTGTTTGCAACACTTGATCCAACCTCCCGGAACTATAAGCTGCCGAACGGACAGGAAATCATCCTGACGGATACGGTAGGGTTTATCCGCAAGCTGCCGCATCATCTGATTGACGCATTCCGCTCGACGTTAGAAGAAGCAAAGTTTGCCGATATTATCCTGCATGTCGTTGATATCTCAAATCCACAGGCAGATCTGCATATTTTAACTGTGTACGATACGTTACGGGAGTTAGGTGTGAAGGATAAACCGGTTGTCACATTATTTAACAAGACAGACAAAGTGGACGAAATCCCGGCTGTCAAAGATTTTCAGGCAGATCATACCTTATATATTTCTGCCAAGCAGGAGACCGGATTTGAGAAGATTACGGATGCTCTTGCAGAAATTATCAACCAGAGCCGCATTTATATCGAACAGACGATTCCATACACCAAGGCAGGTGTGATCCAGCAGATCCGCAAATCAGGCAATCTGTTAGAAGAGGAATACCGCGCGGACGGCATCTTCGTCCGCGCGTATGTCGATGCAGGCACGAAAGGGCTACTATAACATGGAATTACCGATTACCTTTGAACAGAATATGCGAACACTTCTACAGGACGATTATTATTCGTATGCAGCATGCCTCGATCAGCCGATGTATCACGGCATCCGCATCAATACAATGAAAATTTCTGTGGAAGAGTTTCTGAAGATCAATCCATTTCATCTGCGCCCGGTTCCATGGTGCGAAAATGGATTTTACTACGACGAAACCTTGGATAAACCATCCAAGCATCCATATTATTTTGCAGGGCTTTACTATATTCAGGAGCCTTCTGCCATGACACCGGCAAATGTACTGCCTGTGGAAGCAGGAGACCGTGTGCTTGATATCTGTGCCGCACCAGGCGGCAAATCAACCGAGCTTGCGGCGAAATTACACGGAACCGGCCTGCTTGTATCAAACGATATCAGTGCTTCGCGCGCGAAAGCATTGCTCAAGAACCTGGAAGTCTTCGGCGCAGAAAATGCGCTGATCATCAGCGAAGCACCTTACAAATTAGCCGAACGTTTTCACGAATATTTTGATAAGATTCTGATTGACGCGCCATGCTCCGGAGAAGGCATGTTCCGCAAATCCGTATCGATGATCACTGCATGGGAGAATAACGGCAATCAGCTGTTTGCCGACCTGCAGCGAAGCATCTTGGAGCAGGTTGTCACGATGCTCAAACCGGGCGGCATGCTGCTTTATTCGACCTGTACATTTTCTCCCCTTGAAAATGAGCAGTCCATCGAATATCTGCTTTCGTTGGATGACCGTCTGGAGCTGGTAGATTTCCACCCATATGAGGGCTTTGACCACGGACATCCGGAATGGGGCAATACCAGGAATGAAACACTGACGCGCTGTGCCAGACTCTGGCCACACAAGATCGAAGGCGAGGGACATTTTGTATGTCTTATCAAAAAACAGGGTGAACAGGATAACCGCGCCAATTACGGTGATTACCCGGTCAAGCGTGCAAAGCTCCCGGATTCCGTCACTGAATTTTTATCGCATACGACGCACGAGTTTCACCTGGAACGGTTTGAGATATCGGGCGATAAACTCTATTACATACCGGAAAGCTTCCCGACTGTCAGGGGGCTTCGGATCTTACGATGCGGATTGTATGTCGGCGAGATCAAGAAGAACCGCTTCGAGCCAAGCCAGTCACTTGCGATGGCTCTCACGAAGGAAGAATTTGATAACTGTCTGGATCTTCCTGCTGATGATGCAAAGGTCATCAAATATTTGAAGGGCGAGACGATTGATTTCGATGATGCATCTGTCAAAAACGGTTATGTATTAGTCTGTGTCGATGGATATCCACTTGGCTTCGGCAAAGCAAACCAAGGAGTATTGAAGAACAAGTATTTACCTGGATGGAGGTTGATGTCATGAAAATAGCAGTGATCACAGGCGCATCTTCCGGTTTGGGAAGAGAGTTCGCCAAACAAATCAACCAGCATTTTGTCACACTTGACGAGATCTGGCTGATTGCACGAAGAGAAGAACGATTGAATGAATTAAAGGAATCCCTGCATGGTGTCCATGTGCGGACAATTCCAATCGATCTGTGTGACCGGGATGCCGTTGGAACTTACGAGGAAATGCTGCAGAAATTCCATCCACAGATCCGCGTGCTTGTAAATGCTGCCGGATACGGAAAAATGGGCTATGTCGAGCAGATCTCCGAGGAAGATCAGGCAGGAGAGATTCGTTTAAACTGTGAATCCCTGACACGTATGACAAAGATTTCTCTTCCTTATATGGCAAAGCGGTCAAATATCATCAATATCGCAAGCTCCGCTGCATTTATGCCGCAGCCAAACTTCGCAGTCTATGCCGCCAGCAAGTCTTATGTGCTTTCATTTTCCAGAGCGTTGCACCAGGAGCTGAAAAAGTACGGCATTATTGTAACAGCGGTTTGTCCGGGCCCTGTCAATACGGAATTCTTCGATATTGCAGAAAGCTATACGAAGACAAAGGGCTATAAGATGATCCTACGTGCCAATGCGAAGAATGTAGTTGCGCTTGCCTTAAAGGACGCAAAGAAGGGGAAAACTGTTTCCACCTATGGATTTGTTATGAAGGCATTCCGTGTGGCAACGAAGATTGTTCCGCATGGCTGGATTGTTCCATTTATACACTGACTATCTTAGATAAAGGACAGACTTATTTTAATGAAGAAGAAAGAAAAAGGCCAGTATGGCTATATTAACTACTATAAAAAAGGAAAGCTGATCGTGACATTGATTCTTGCAATCATGATTGCCTCAATCATTCTTTCCATGCTGCTTGCATTTGGTGACACCGGGCGTGTCGGTATCGTGTTCGCGATTCTACTTGTCCTGCCATTTGCGAAGTTCCTGATTGCCTACATTATGTGTGCGAAGTTCCAGACAATGCCTCAGGAGATTTATGATGTGGTACACGGACAGACCGATGAGACAGACATGATCTATGATCTTGTGATCACCCAGACTGAAGGCATGCATTTCTACGATGCTGTCTGTGTGCGGAACGGAAGTGTGTACGCGCTTGTGTTGGATAAGCATTTCAAAGAAGAGAAGAAGGAATACGAGACATTTATGCAGCAGGCACTTGCAAACAGCAAGTACAAATACATTGTTCACCTGTACACGGATGTGAATACGTATGCAAAAAAGATTCATAGTATTGACGAGCCTAACGATAAAACGAAACTGATTGATAAATACATGCGGGAGCAGATACTGACATTCTGTGTGTAGCGAGGAGGAAACCGGGTATGCAGGAGCTAACCATCACGGACTTGGAAGCCGGACAGCGCTTAAATAAATACATGATGAAATACCTGAATCAGGCACCTTCTTCCTTTATCTACAAGATGCTCCGCAAGAAGAACATCACCCGGAACGGAAAAAAAGCTTCTGGTGATGAGATCTTGGAATGTGGCGATGTGCTCAAAGTATTTCTGGCGGATGAGACGATTGAGAAGTTCCGTGTTGTGAATACTGAAAAAACGCATTCAAATAATATGAAACAGCATGATACTGGAATATCCAAACAGGAACCGGGTATCGCGCTCCAGATTCTCTATCAGGATTCGGATATCTTAGCGGTGCACAAGCCCGCCGGTGTTTTATCACAGAAAGCGCAAAAGGATGATTACTCCATCAACGAGGCAATCATTGATTATTGCCTTTCCATGCGGATTCTCAACAAGAAACAGTTAGAGACATTCCATCCGTCGATCAGCAACCGCTTGGACCGGAACACCTCCGGTATTATCCTTGCCGGGATATCATTAAAGGGCAGCCAGTCCTTAGCCCGTATATTAAAAGGGCATACATGTGAAAAATATTACTACACGATCGTAGCCGGAGAGATGAAGCAGAGCATCCATGAAACAGCCTACATCGTGAAGGATACAAAGAAGAACGAGTCTAAGATTCAGAAAACCGCCAGTCCCGGTGCGTCGATGATCGAGACTGCATTTACACCGCTTTGCGTAAAAAATGGCTTTACCTTATTGCAGGTACAGCTTTTCACAGGAAAATCGCACCAGATTCGTGCGCATCTGCAGTCACTCGGCTACCCGATGGCAGGCGATACGAAATACGGCAATCCGACAGTAAACCGGAAGCTGCGTGAGCGATTCCATCTGAACCATCAGTTACTTCATGCGGGTAGACTTGTGTTGCCGGATATCCCGGAAATCACAGATCCATTGCCAGCGGAGTTTCATAAGGTAGCAGATGGGCTGGAACTCAAATTTCCAGCGAGTCACTAAACCTCACGGATTGTCTGAGATACGATCCATGAGCATTTACATTTCATAACATAGAATTACAAATAGAAAGCATAACAACATGCCAACATGGAATTCCAGAGGATTGCGTGGTTCAACCTTAGAGGAACTCGTCAATCTGACCAATGAATTATATACAGAGAAAAGCTTAGCGCTTGTGCAGAAGATTCCGACGCCGATTACGCCTGTCAGGATTGATTCAGAAAACGGACAGATCAAGCTCGCCTATTTCGAGAAGGATTCCACCGTCGACTATATCGGGGTGGTACAAGGCATTCCTGTCTGCTTCGATGCAAAAGAGTGTGCGACGGATACATTTCCACTCCGAAACATCCACGAACACCAGATAAATTTTATGCGTCAATTCGAGAAACAGCGGGGCATAAGCTTTTTGCTTGTGATGTTTACCGCACGCAACGAGTTTTATTACCTGCGGCTATGTGAGTTAGAAACCTATCTCGCCCGTGCCGAGCAGGGACATGCAAAGAATTTTAAGTACGAGGAATTAAATCCCGCCTATTTTATGAAGTCACAATCCGGTGCACCGATTCATTATCTGAAGGGGTTGCAGCTGGATTTGCAGGAAAGAGAGGACTAAACGATGTATCAATATTACCGTGTGGCAGCCGCAGTTCCAGACATGCGCGTTGCAGATACTGCTTATAATGTCGACCAGATGCTTCGAAAAGTGGAAGAAGCAAAGGATAGGGGTGTAAATCTCCTTACATTCCCGGAGCTGTCCGTCACCGGATATACCTGTGGGGATTTATTTTTACAGCAGACATTACTTGCCGAAAGCAGAAAAGAAGCTGCCCGTTTTGTACAGGCAACCGCAGACTGTGATATAGTTGTCGTGTTTGGCATGCCGCTTTCGATTGCAAATGCACTCTACAATGTCGCTGTGACCGCATATCACGGACAAGTCTACGGCATCACCGTCAAGACATTTCTCCCAAATTACAATGAATTCTACGAGAAACGCTGGTTTTCTTCTGCGCGGGAATTATCGATGGATCACATCTTTGCCTCTGAATTACTTGGCTCTGTGGAGTGTGACTACGATATTCCGATCGGCAATAATCTGATCTATCACCTGACGGATGCGTTCTGTTTTGGTGCAGAAATTTGTGAGGATTTATGGGCACCAATCCCACCGTCTACCTTCATGGCAATGAGCGGGGCAGAGCTGATTGTCAACTTATCCGCAAGCAACGACACGATCGGAAAGCGGGAATATCGCGAAAAGCTTGTGAAAGAGAAATCAACCTCTCTGATGTGTACCTATCTCTATGCGAGTGCCGGTGCAAACGAAAGTACGACCGACCTGATCTTCTCCGGTCACTGCATGATCTGTGAAGGCGGAAAGATGCTTGCTGAAAACAGTGAGATTGCTGAAAATGATTACCTGCTTGTCGCAGATATTGATATCGAACGGATTCAGGCTGACCGGCTGAAAGGAAAGACCTATCAGGATTGTGCGGGCACCTACGGCAGTACCGTTCCGATGCGCCAGATACTGATTCCGGTATCCGAAGCTTTCGAAAGCGACGGAAGTCTTCGCGCTGTCAATCCACACCCATTTACACCGGGTGATACGCAAAGACGCCAGAAGCGTTGTATGGATATCTTCCATATGCAGATCGGCGGACTTGCAAAACGCCTTTCCATCTGTGGCGGAAAGATGGTGATCGGCGTATCCGGTGGTATGGATTCCACCTTGTCACTGCTCGTTGCAGCACAGACCTTGAAGAAGATGGGACTGCCTGCCACGAATCTGACCGGAATCACAATGCCTGCCTTTGGCACGACGAACCGCACGTATCAGAATTCCTTAACCCTGATGCAGACACTTGGCATTACAGTCAAAGAAATTCCGATTAAGGATGCATGTATCCAGCATTATGCGGATATCGGACATGATATGGAGATCAAGGACATCACTTATGAGAATGTTCAGGCGCGTGAACGGACGCAGGTCTTGATGGACTACGCGAACAAGATCGGAGCCATCGTCGTCGGAACCGGCGACCTGTCAGAGCTTGCCCTCGGCTGGTGTACCTATAATGCCGATCAGATGAGCATGTACGGCGTCAATGCCAGCATCCCGAAGACGCTCGTCAAATGGATGATTGCAAGCGTGATCGAATGTAATATCTTCCCGGACAGTACCGAAGTCCTGAAGGATATCATTGATACCCCGATCAGCCCGGAGCTTCTTCCACCGGATGAAAACGGCAACATCGTACAGAAAACCGAAGATTCGGTCGGCCCTTACGAGCTGCATGATTTCTTCCTGTACTATGTGATGCGTTTTGGCTACAGCCCGGAGAAGATTTTCCATCTGGCGAAACGTGCATTTGCAGGAACCTATGATGCAGCAACGATCTTAAAATGGATGAAGAGGTTCTACCGTCGTTTCTTCGCCCAGCAGTTCAAGCGGAGCTGTATGCCGGATGGCGTGAAGGTCGGTAGTGTATGCTTATCGCCACGTGGCGACTGGCGTATGCCAAGTGATGCATCCGTGCAGATCTGGATGCGGCAGCTGGAGGAACTTGCAGATTAGAAATTTATTTTCATACTATATGCAACCATTTGTTATGCTGTGAAGTGTTATATATAGCAGGAAACCAGGAGGGATTATAATTATGAATTTGGAAACAATCGCACTTATTGCGATGGGGGGATGTTTATTCATCTGGCTTGTCGTGAATTTCATCATCACACTTCACAATATTCGCAAAGCGAAGTCTGCGGGACTTACCGCTCAGGTACAGTGCGAGAAATGTGGAACAATCTATGAAGTAACCGGAAAAGAGGCAACACGACCGGCTATGGTGAAATATAAGAAGAGCAGCCGTACCCATATAAAAAACGGGGCTTTTGTAAATAAACAAAATTACAGTCATTATGCAAAGAAATTTCATTGTCCTTGCTGCGATAAGAAGGTCTACGGCAAAGTACTTGATATTCAGGAGCTGCAATATGAGGGACAGGATAATACAGCCAAAGAACTTGGAAAAGGCTTTTTGCGTATGGTCATCGGCTGTACGATTATCCTGATTCTTGCGCAAATCCCATTACAGATTGGGAAGAAACAACGGGAACGTGAAGTTCAGCAGATGAAGGAGCAGCAATATGAAGATATTAAAAGCAAAACAAAAGATCAAAAATAAAAATACTCGGCATTTGAAATTTATACGATATCTTCTAACTTTATGTATTCTGCTTTCTACGGCTGCAGGCATAACCGGCTGCACAAAAGAATATACCGCGGACGATATCAAAGCATATGCCAGAGATACGTTATCCATAAGAAGAGTCAATGTAAATCAGACACCGCAGGAATCTCTGGTGTTCTTTCAGATGTTCCAACCATATCTGAATTCAAATGATAACTATATAAAAGCTTGAAAACGCGCAGTATAAACTGCGCGTTTTTTCAACAATTCTACTTGATTCTTTTCTCCCTTGTTTCATAAATCCGAACATTTATTCGAAAAAAAGTGTTGACAAAAGAACATTTGTTCTGTATAATTCAATTATCGAACAGATGTTCATGAAGTAGAATAGGAACAGGGAGGAAACGGATATGAAACGTAAATTGATTTTTGGATTTAGTCTTGTACTTATTATTTGTATATTATTTGGTATCAACAGCAAAAAGCAGAACCCGGAAGCAGCAACATCCAATCAGAAATATTATACCTGTATCACGATTGAAGAGGATGAAACTCTCTGGACAATTGCAAAAGATCATTATTCCGAAGAATATGACAGTTATCAGGAATACATCGATGAAGTCAAGTTTATTAACAACCTGACCGATGATACGATTTATCGTGGAGCCAAGCTGGTAATTCCTTACTACGCAGCCCCATTATAAATAAATTCCATACCATACCTTATTTGAAGCCGGAACGTAAAACCTTCCGGCTTTTTTCACGAAAATATGGCACGAATTTTCATGAATTTTAGTTTCATATCGGTTGAAAGTTAAACCGATTTCTTATATAATAATTTAATTGTGGGATTGGAATATATTTACGTATTGATTGTGTATTGTTATCAATTTTATTATAGATGCGATATGTTTACAACCTAGAAGTACTTAGTATTCTATTAATATCCAAGCAATGTTTGAACACGATGTTC
>DJEI01000089.1:0-7162 GCA_002431865.1 Lachnospiraceae bacterium UBA5902 | reverse complement strand
AGCCGCCACTGAGCCATGGATGGTGAGCGGAGGGCGCATATGAACGGAGTTCATATTTATGATGCGCCCGACAAACTGCCGCCGAGTAACACGAGGGGGCAATACCAAATCGGCGGTTGCGTATTCTTATATTATATATATTTAGAATACTTAGTACTTCTTGGTTGTAATACATTGCATCTATATAATTTGATAGCAATGCACAATTCGATACGAGAAGATAAATACATCCCCACAAAATTATATAAGAAAGAGGAAATACAAATGAACAGCGTGTCAATTCCAACTATGGAGCCGGATAGACAATACTATTTCATGAACCAGTGCAAAACACTTGTGCTTGAGAAAAAGGCAGCATTGAATCGACCACTTACCTACAACATCCAGACCTTTGGATGTCAGATGAATTCCCACGACTCAGAGAAGTTAAAGGGCATCATGGACGAGATCGGATATGAAGAAGTGGACGACGAGGCAGCTGACTTTGTAATCTTTAATACATGTACGATTCGTGAAAATGCGAATCAGAAATTATACGGACACCTTGGTCATGTCAAGACATTAAAGAACAAAAACAAAGAGATGATCGTGTGTCTGTGTGGCTGCATGATGCAGGAGCCACATGTCATCGAGACACTGAAACAGAAGTACAAATTTGTAAATATCATCTTTGGAACACATAACATCTACAAATTAGCCGAGCTTATTTACAGCTATTTACAGACAGGCAAGCAGACGATTGAAGTCTTGGACGAGACAAAGCAGACCGTCGAACAGCTTCCTAGAAAGCGGAAATATACATTTAAGTCCGGTGTCAATATCATGTACGGATGCAACAATTTCTGTACGTACTGTATCGTGCCATATGTGCGTGGACGCGAACAGAGCCGGAAGAAAGAAGAAATTCTGGCAGAAGTAGAAGCACTTGCCAAACAGGGTATCACCGAAGTTATGCTGCTCGGTCAGAACGTAAATTCCTATGGCAATATCTATGAATACAAGGATGGAAAGATTGTTGAAGTAGATGAAAAGGATCGTGTGACATTTCCGCAGCTGCTTGCAGAAGTATGTAAGATTGACGGCATTGAACGTGTGCGCTTCATGACCAGCCACCCGAAGGATCTGTCAGATGAGCTGATCGAGGTAATGGCGAAAGAGCCGAAAATCTGCAAGCATTTACATCTCCCGGTACAGTCAGGATCTACGAATATATTAACACGCATGAACCGCCGCTATACAAAGGAACAGTACCTCGCGTTAGTTGACAGGATTCGTGCCAAGATGCCAAACATCTCCCTGACAACCGATATCATCGTCGGATTCCCGGGCGAGACAGAAGAAGATTTCGAGGATACATTGGATATTATCCGTAAAGTAAAATACGATCAGGCGTTTACCTTTATCTACTCCAAGCGTACCGGAACACCGGCTGCAACAATGGATAATCAGGTGCCGGAAGACGTCATCAAGAATCGGTTCAACCGTCTTCTGACTCTTGTCAACGAGATTTCCAATACGCAGATCAAGCGTTTTGCCGATCAGATAAAGCCTGTGCTTGTCGAGGAGGTAAATCACCACGATGCATCGCTTGTGACCGGACGAACCGAAGAGAATGTAACCGTACATTTTCCGGGAACTGCAGATATGATTGGAACGACCGTCGATGTAAAGCTGACAGACTGTAAGGGATTTTACTTCATGGGTGAAAGGATTGGGTGATTGGCGTGGCAAAGCTATCTCCTATGATGGAGCAATATGTTGCAACTAAAGAAAAATATAAAGACTGTATTTTATTTTACCGTCTCGGTGATTTCTATGAGATGTTCTTTGATGATGCAATCTTAGCATCCAAAGAACTCGAAATTACACTAACCGGAAAAGACTGCGGTATGGAAGAGCGGGCACCGATGTGCGGGATTCCATTTCATGCAGCAGATACTTATATCAATCAGCTTGTAAAAAAAGGCTACAAGGTAGCAATCGGCGAGCAGGTCGAAGATCCAAAACTTGCCAAGGGACTTGTGAAACGGGAGGTTATCCGAATTGTAACACCGGGTACCAATCTGTCCTCTGAAAGTCTGGAAGAGTCCAAGAATAATTACCTGATGTGCATTTCCTATATCGGAAAAAACTATGGTATCTCTGTCACGGATTTGTCGACCGGTGTATTTAAGACCTGTCAGATACAACAGGCAGAAAAGGTTGTTGATGAGATCAATAAATTCCAGCCATCCGAGGTATTATATCAGGCTGGTGTGGATCAGGTAGAAGAGATTCATGCCGTATGTGAACGGTTGCAGGTATCTCATACCGAAGCACCGGACTATTATTTTAACTCGGAAACAGACGAAGAAACTTTAAAGCGTCAATTTCATATCAACAGCATCGAGGGACTCGGATTAAAGGACAGCCCGGCCTGTGTTGCTTCCTGTGGTGCATTGATGCAGTATCTGCATGAAACACAGATGAGTTCCCTGTCGCATATCAACCATATCGAGACGTATTCCGTGGATTCCTTTATGATTCTGGATTCCGCAACCAGACGCAATCTGGAGCTTACCGAGACATTGCGGGATAAGCAGAAGCGTGGTTCCCTGCTCTGGGTACTCGATAAGACAAAAACAGCGATGGGCGCCAGAAAACTGCGGGAGTTTGTGGAACAGCCATTATTGTATAAAGATGCGATTGAAAAACGTCTGGATGCGATTGAAGCGATCAACAAAGAACTGATCGTTCGGGAAGAACTGCGCGAATATTTGAATACAATTTACGATCTGGAACGTCTGCTGACACGAATTGCACTGAAAACTGCCAATCCAAGAGATTTGCTTGCCTTCAAGACATCCATTCAATATCTGCCAGATATTTATAATCTGCTCCGGGAGCTTCCTTGTGAGCGTATCAATGAAATCTACGAGGATTACGATAGTCTGGAAGATCTGTATGATCTGCTTGAGCAGGCAATCGTGGAAGAACCTCCGGTTTCTATCAAGGAGGGCGGTATCTTCAAGCAGGGATATCGGGACGAGATCGACGAGCTGCGTCTGGCAAAAACCGAATGTAAGACATGGCTGGCAGATCTGGAAGCAAAGGAACGTGAAAAGACTGGTATCAAAGGACTGAAAATCAAATATAATAAGGTGTTTGACTATTATTTTGAGGTGACAAATTCATTCAAATCCTTAGTTCCGGATTATTTCATCCGCAAACAGACACTGGTAAATGCCGAGCGTTTTACGACAGACGAATTAAACACACTTTCCGGCAAGATTTTGGGCGCAGAGGATAAGCTTTATGCGCTCGAATATGACTGCTACGTGGAATTAAGAGACAAGCTTGCCGCATCCCTTGTCCGGGTACAGAAGATGGCAGGCTATATTGCAGAGCTGGATGCCCTTTGTTCCCTTGCCTATGTCGCTGACAAGAACAATTATGTCCGTCCATCCTTAAATACGGACGGTGTCATCGATATCAAGGGCGGCAGACACCCGGTTGTCGAAAAAATGCTTGCAAATGGCAGCTTTGTGGAGAATGATACTTATCTGAATAATGCAGAAAGCCGTATCTCAATCATCACCGGTCCCAATATGGCAGGTAAGTCTACCTACATGCGTCAGACAGCATTGATCACGCTGATGGCACAGATTGGTTCCTTTGTACCTGCAGAGTCGGCAAATATCGGACTCTGTGACCGGATCTTTACCCGTGTCGGCGCATCGGACGACCTTGCGAGCGGACAATCGACCTTCATGATTGAAATGAATGAAGTTGCAAATATTCTGCGCAATGCAACGAAAGACAGTCTTCTTATCTTAGATGAGATCGGGCGTGGTACTTCCACCTTTGACGGACTTTCGATTGCATGGGCAGTCGTTGAATACATTGCTGATCCGAACATATTAGGTGCAAAGACATTATTTGCAACGCATTATCACGAGCTGACCGAATTAGAAGGAAAGCTTTCCTCTGTCAATAACTTCTGTATTGCCGTACAGGAAGAGGGCGACGACATCGTCTTCCTACGTAAGATCATTAAGGGTGGTGCAGACCGAAGCTATGGCATACAGGTTGCCAGACTTGCCGGTGTGCCGGAACCGGTTTTACAACGGGCACGTGAGATCTGCAATGAACTGATTGACTCCGATATCACAACGAAGGTAAAGGATATCGACATCAAGCCGGCACTTTCCGAGCAGCCAAAGAAGAAAGAGACAAAGTCTTCCGACTACGAGCAGCTTTCTCTGTTTTCTTCCCCTGTGGAGATGACGATTGCCAACGAGTTAAAAACGATGGATCTGAATAATATGACACCAATCAAGGCAATGTTATACCTGCAGGAATTACAGAATCGTCTGAAACAGCAGTAACTGATGCCATTGTTTATGAACAACTATGAGGGTACATAACATATGATTAAAGTATTAGATAAAGCGACCATCGATAAAATAGCAGCCGGCGAAGTCATTGAACGTCCATCCTCTGTCGTAAAGGAGCTTTTGGAAAATGCGATTGATGCCGGTTCCACCGCAGTGACCGTTGAGATCAAGGATGGCGGAACTTCCTTTATCCGCGTGACCGATAACGGCTGCGGCATTCCAAAGGAAGAGGTTCGCATGGCGTATATGCGTCATGCGACAAGTAAAATTGAGCATGTGGAAGACTTGAATTTCATCCTGTCGCTTGGTTTTCGTGGCGAGGCGCTTTCTACGATTGCCGCTGTCTCACAGACGGAGATGATCACAAAAACGGCAACCGACCTGACCGGAATCAAGTATGTTATCCACGGTGGAAAAGAAATCGAATACAATGATGTCGGCGTACCAAACGGCACTACGATTGTCGTGCGGAATTTGTTTTTCAATACACCGGCACGTAAGAAGTTTTTGAAGTCTGCCATGACAGAAGGTTCTTATATCTTTGACCTGTTGACACGTATTGCACTGTCACATCCGGAGATATCCTTTAAACTGATTGCAAATGGTCAGACACGTATTGATACTTCTGGAAACGGGAAGCTGAAAGATACGATCTATCAGTTATATGGCAGAGATATCACAGCCAATCTGATTCCGATTGATTATACAGATGGCGATATTCATCTGTCCGGATTTATTGGGAAGCCATTTATCGCAAGAGGAAACCGTGGACTTGAAAATTATTTTATTAATCACCGGTATATTAAAAGCAATGTTGTAAACCGTGCGATTGAAGAGGGTTACCGTACCTTTGTGATGCAGCACAAATTCCCATTTACCGTGCTATATCTGGATCTGCCACAGGAAAAATGCGATGTTAACGTTCATCCGACCAAGATGGAATTCAAATACGATAACGAAAAGAAACTGTTTGAGACTTGCTGTACCGCTGTAAAGCTGGCTCTGACACACAAAGAGATCATACCGAAGGAGGGAGAAAAACCGATTGCTTCCCCTGTGATTTCCCACCCGGAGCAGAAACCGGCAGAGCCTTTTGAGACAAGACGTGCACAGGCACAGACGATTCCACAGAAAAATTTCCGTGCCGGAAGCTACAGTCCAACCTATAAAATTTTAGAATCCCTGCGGAAAGCAGAAGAGGAAGAAGCAGCAAAAAATGGAACACCACTTCCAAATATCGCAGACATGGTTGCAGATGCAGGTGTTGTATACGCGCCATCTACACCGGCTGAATCTGCACAGGCAGGCAATTTGTCCGCAGCATCTGATATGATGCAGCAGAGTAGTTCAATAACGCCATCACAAACTGTGCAGCAGAACCATGCAACAACCACAGCACAGACTATTCAACAGAGCAATAGCAATCCAACCGTAGTATCACAGCCTGTCCAGCAGAACGATTCTGCAGGAACAGCACAAAAAACACAGACCGTACAACCGGATTGTTCCACAGCGCGGGCACAGTCATCCGAGCCATCCGCCAAGCCAGATCTTTCTAAGATGGATAAAAATTCAGCTGCCTACAAATACACGATTTGCAAGCAGGAAACGCTCTTTGACGATGATTTTCTGACGGAAAAAGCGCGGCTTTCGCACCGTGTGATCGGTCAGGTATTTGAGACATACTGGCTGATTGAATACAATGACAATCTCTATATTATGGATCAGCACGCTGCGCATGAGAAGGTAAAATACGAAGAACTGATGGAAAACCTCAAAAATAAACAGGTGTTTTCCCAGCAACTCTTACCGCCTATGGTAATTACCGTTACCTATGCAGAACGGCAGGCAATCTTAGATAACTTTGATCTGTTTATGAAAATTGGCTATGATATCGAGGAATTTGGCGGCAATGAATTCAAAATTAACGCGATTCCATCCAACCTTTTTGGTCTGCATGGACGGGATATGTTCTTAGAGTTTGTTGGCTCCCTGATTCAGAATTCCGGTTATATGTCGAACGATATTTTTGTGAAGAAATTGTCTACTATGGCATGTAAAGCGGCAGTAAAGGGAAATATGAGGTTATCCTTCCATGAAATTGATGCCTTGGTTGACAAGCTGCTCAGCCTGGAAAACCCATACACCTGTCCACATGGCAGGCCAACCATCATCTCTATGAGTAAGACCGAACTGGAAAAGAAATTCCACCGTATCGTTTCATAATCCATACGGGCGAACGCACGAAGCCGAAACAATACCTATATTAGAAATGACAAATACAGAAAAAAAGAACAATTTAATCATACTGACCGGACCAACTGCAGTCGGAAAGACAGCGCTTTCCCTAAAGCTTGCAAAAGATGCAGGCGGAGAGATCGTATCTGCCGATTCCATTCAGGTGTACAGACATTTCGATATCGGGTCAGCGAAGATTCTGCCGGAAGAAATGCAGGGGATCCCGCATCATCTGATTGATATCTTAGAACCCAAGGACAGTTTTAATGTTATGGAATTCAAGAAATATGCAGAAGAAGCCATGGCTGGAATCTACGAACGCGGACATATCCCAATCATTACAGGCGGAACCGGATTTTACATTCAGGCGCTTCTGTATGATATTTCCTTTGATGAGGAGACCGAGGATGGCTACCGAAAAGAATTAGAAGCCCTTGGAGACAAAAAAGGAAACGATTATCTGCATGCGATGCTTGCAGCATGCGATCCGGAATCTGCGGCAGCAATCCATGCCAATAACCGACAACGTGTGATCCGGGCATTGGAAT
>DJEI01000016.1 GCA_002431865.1 Lachnospiraceae bacterium UBA5902 | reverse complement strand
TGAAGTATATGAAGTATATGGAGTCGTTAGAGTATTAAAAGATACGCTCAAAAGGAGATAATAAGATGTTAGAACTGAGTCACGTGAAGATGAGGTATCCGGCGAGTAAGACGTATGCCTTGAACGATGTAAGTTTGAAAATAGAAAAAGGCGAGTTTGTCTTTATCGTAGGATCTTCTGGATCTGGTAAGACGACGCTGATCAAGTTATTGTTGAAGGAATTGGATCCGACCTCCGGTAAGATCAGGGTTGCAGACACAGATTACAGCAAATTAAAGAGAAAAAATATTCCGAAGATCCGTCGTAAGATCGGTGTTGTATTCCAGAATTTCCGGCTGCTCAAGGATCGTACGGTATATGAAAATGTTGCGTTTGCGCAGCGTGTCATCGAGACGCCAAGCCGCTACATTCGCCGGCAGGTACCAGCGATGCTGACATTGGTTGGACTTGCGGATAAATATAAGTCATTTCCAAAGCAGTTGTCCGGTGGTGAGCAGCAGAGAGTCGCACTTGCGAGAGCACTGGTAAATAAACCAGAGATCCTGCTTGCAGATGAGCCGACCGGTAATCTGGATCCAAAGAATTCATGGGAAATTATGCGCCTTCTGGAGGATGTCAACAAGAAAGGGACAACGGTTGTCGTTGTAACGCATAACAAAGAGATCGTCAATATGATGAAGAAACGTGTTATCACGTTGAAGCATGGCGAAATAATCAGCGATGAGCAAAAAGGTGGGTATATCGATGAGGATTAGTTCATTCATGTATAGTATCAGACAGGGTATTAAAAATATAAAAAGAAACCTTTTGTTCTCATTGGCATCCATCGGAACAATCGTTTCCTGTCTGTTCTTATTTGGTTTATTTTATTGTGTGATCGTGAATTTCCGTACGGCTATGGCGGATCTGGAGAATACCGTTACAATTTCTGTATTCTTCGATGAAGGCGTAACAGATGAGAATATCACGATGATCGGTCAGCAGATCCGACTGCGTGATGAGGTCAATACGTTGGATTTCATTTCTGCAGATGAGGCATGGAAGCAGTATGCGGAAGAGAAGTTTGATGATCCGCAGGCAGCCATCGATGCATTCCAGGGGGATAACCCTTTGAAGAATAGTGCATCATATAAGATCACATTGAAGGATCTGTCAAATCAGGCAGAGTTTGTACAGTATTTAAAGGGATTGACCGGTGTACGTAAGGTGCTTAGCTCCGAGGTAACTGCAGATGGTGTGGCAGCACTGAACAGTGTTGTCAGCTATGCATCCATCGGAATTATCGTAATTTTGTTGCTCGTATCAATCTTCCTGATCAGCAATACGATTACGATCGGTATTACCGTTCGTAAGGAAGAGATCGGTATCATGAAGCTGATCGGTGCAACAAACTTTTTTGTACGTGCACCATTCATTGTAGAAGGTGTGGTAATCGGCCTCGTAGGTTCGCTGATTCCACTTGTGCTGATCTACTATATGTATGACACAGTTGTTCAGTACATCATTGGCCGGTTCTCTGTGGTTCAGAACTTGTTTGCATTTGTACCGGCAAAAGAGATATTTGCAGTTCTGATTCCGTTATCTGCGGGTATCGGTATCGGACTTGGTTTGATAGGAAGTTTATTGACAACACGGAAACATTTGAAAGTCTAGGAGGGAAGCATATGAAGTGTAAAAAGCTTGTGAGAGCAATTATTGCATTTGCTGTGGCTGGAAGCATGAGTATGACGGTAAATGCGACGAGTATTTCGGACCTGAAGGATCAGAAAGATCAGAAGGAAAGTAAGAAGGAAGAAGCAGAAGCCGTTCTTGCCCAGTTGGAGAAAGAACAGAATTCGATTCTGGATGCGATTGCAGAACTGGATGCGCAGGTGACGGAATATACAAATGAAATTACGGATCTGGAGGCTCAGCAGACTCAGCTCGAAGCAGATATTGAGACGAAGCAGACTGAGCTTACGGCAGCACAGGAGAAAGAACAGGAACAGTATGAGGCGATGAAGGAGCGAATCAAGTACTCCTATGAAAATGGTAATCCATCGTATCTGGATGTCCTGTTTTCTACCTCCGATATCTCTGATATCGTAAATCAGGCAGAGTATGCAGATCAGATTTATTCTTACGATAAGAATATGTTTGATGATCTGGTAGAGACACGTCAGACGATTGCAGATACAAAGGCTGGTCTGGAGAAAGATCTGAAGGATGTCGAAGATATCAAGCTGGAAGTGGAAGATAATAAGGCTGCTGTCGAGGTTATGATTGAAGGTAAGCAGGTACAGGTAGCAAACTACGAATCATCCATCGGTGATTACGAGGCAACGATTGCAGAACTTGAGCAGGATATTGAGGCGACCAATCAGGCAATCGCTGCAGCAGAGGAGGCATACAGACAGCAACAGGCTGCGGCCGCAGCGGCGGCTGCTGCTTCAGGAAGCACGACAACAGCACCGACAGATGTAAATATTACATATACAGGTGGCAGCCTGCAATGGCCGGTATCAACCGGAGGAACGATTACTTCCAGATTTGGACCGAGAGAGAGTCCTGGAGGTATCGGTTCGAGATATCATCAGGGATTGGATATTGGATGTCCGACAGGAACACCGATTGTAGCATGCGAGGCTGGAACGGTAATTGCAGCATCATATTCAAGTTCAATGGGTAACTATGTAACGATCGCACACAGTTCGTCTATGTCAACTACATACATGCACAACTCAAGCTTGTGTGTCAGCGTGGGACAGACGGTATCGCGTGGACAGGTGATTGCGCTTGCCGGAAGTACCGGAAATTCAACAGGTCCACATTGCCATCTTGGATTAAGAATCAATGGCAGCTATGTCGATCCATTGCCGTATTTACAATAAAATGAAAGCGCAAGGTAAAAGGAGAGTAAAAGTAGACGTGAAAAAGAGCATGAAAAAACTATGGGCTTTGGCGTTGGCAACCGCGTTATCTGTTGCATGTATCGGTTGTGGAAATCAGACAGAGTCCAAGAAGAATACACGGGAATCCATTGACGTACAGACAGATTCGGATGCAACACAGGCAGATACGTCAGAACCGGTAGCTGCATCGGATCTGTGGCAGGATAGTTCGGTTATCAAGAAGGTCGATGAGATCAATTCCCTGATTGACAAGTATTATTTTTTCGAGGTTGATCGGGATAAGCAGGAAGAGGCATTGTATGATGGAATCATGGAGGGGTTGGATGATCCATATTCTGTCTATTATACAAAGGAAGAGTATGCAGAGTTGCAGGAAGATACCTCTGGTGAATATGTAGGTATTGGTGCGGTTGTGACGATGAATTCCGACATGCGTGTCGAGATCGTGCGTCCAATCAAGAACAGCCCGGCTGAAGAAGCGGGACTTAAGGCAGGCGATATTTTAGTTCAGGTAGATGACACGGAGATTACTGATCAGGAGCTTTCGGTGGTGGTAGATATGATCCGTGGTGAAGAAGGAACGAAAGCGCATCTGAAGATTTACCGTCAGGGTGAGCCGGATTATCTGGAATTCGATGTGGAACGCCGTACGGTGGAAAACTACACAGTAGAAAGTGAGATGCTGGATGATCAGGTTGGATATATCGCGGTTACGCAGTTTAACGATAATACGGCACAGGAATTTGAGGATGCCATCGATGAGGTGCAGGCAAATGGAGCCAGGGCAGCTATCATTGATCTGCGTGATAATCCGGGTGGACTTCTGACAGCCGTTGTTGATATGTGCGATTATATCATGGATGACGGTGTCATCGTATCCACGAAGGATCGTGATGGAAATGTGCTTGGCGAGTACAAAGACAGCGGAAAACATAGCGTAGATATCCCATTAGTAGTACTGGTAAATGGCAACAGTGCCAGCGCGTCTGAGATTTTCGCCGGAGCAATGCAGGATTCGGGTAAGGCGAAGCTGGTTGGTACAACGACCTTTGGTAAAGGAATTGTACAGTCCGTGATTCCTCTTTCCGATGGAACTGCTGTGAAGCTTACGGTTGCAAAGTATTTTACACCAAATGGAAACGATATTCATAAGAAAGGCATTACACCAGATTATGAGGTAGAGCTTTCAGATGGGCAGACATCGGCTGTCAATATTGACCGTGCAGATGATACGCAGTTACAAAAAGCGCAGGAAGTTATTGCAGAGATGCTGAATAATTAGTATAATAAGCAGGGGTTTTATCGAAAGATAGGACTCTTGCTTATTTTCTTATAGAATATGATAAGAGAATGAGTAATTATATGCAATCGTGGTTACAACACATGATATAATGAGCAATGCGACGGCTGTGCCTGCACAAGCCGGCATATTGCGAAAACACACATGGAGCCGTTAGGTGACATGATATAATGAAGCATGCTGATGCGTGCGCAGGTCATCACGCTATTGCACGGTGACAAGAAATACAATAAATCAGAGAAGAAGGGAGACGCACATGAATAAGGAAATGATTATCGTGCTTGATTTTGGTGGTCAGTACAACCAGTTGATTGCACGTCGTGTCCGTGAATGTAATGTGTATGCAGAGGTACATCCGTATACCTTGTCGCTTGACAAGATCAAGGAAATGAATCCAAAGGGAATCATTTTCACGGGTGGACCGAATAGTGTGTATGGCGAGGAGTCACCACGCTATCAGAAGGAAATATTTGATTTGGGAATTCCGATTCTCGGAATCTGTTATGGCTCGCAGTTGATGGCATATATGCTTGGAGGTACCGTGGAAACGGCGCCAGTCAGTGAGTATGGCAGAACCGAAGTGGATGTTGATAACAGCAGTGCTATCTTCCAAGGGGTAAAGCCACAGACAATCTGCTGGATGAGCCACACGGATTATATCTCAAAGGCACCAGAGGGATTCAAGGTTGTTGCGAAGACGCCAGTCTGCCCGGTTGCAGCAATGGAGTGCCCGGAGCGTAAGCTGTATGCAACACAGTTCCATCCAGAGGTGATGCACACCGAGGAAGGACAGAAGATGCTGTCAAACTTTGTGTATAACGTATGTGGATGCTCTGGCGACTGGAAGATGGATTCATTTGTAGAGACAACGATCCGCGAGATCCGTGAGAAGGTTGGAGACGGAAAGGTATTGTGTGCTTTGTCAGGTGGCGTTGATTCATCTGTTGCAGCCGTTCTTCTCTCAAAGGCAGTAGGAAAGCAGCTTACCTGTGTATTCGTCGACCATGGTTTGCTTCGTAAGAACGAGGGCGATGAGGTTGAGGCAGTATTTGGTCCGGATGGCCCATACGAGCTGAACTTTATCCGCGTCAATGCACAGGAGCGTTATTATAAGAAATTAGCCGGAGTTACAGAGCCAGAGGCAAAACGTAAGATCATCGGCGAAGAGTTCATCCGTGTATTTGAGGAAGAAGCGAAGAAGATTGGCGCGGTTGATTTCTTAGTTCAGGGAACGATCTACCCAGACGTGATCGAGTCCGGACTTGGAAAGTCCGCAGTGATCAAGAGTCACCACAATGTAGGTGGACTTCCAGATCATGTTGATTTCAAGGAAATCATCGAGCCACTGCGCCTGCTTTTCAAGGATGAAGTAAGAAAAGCCGGATTGGAGCTTGGCATTCCAGAATACCTCGTATATCGTCAGCCATTCCCAGGACCGGGACTTGGTATCCGTATCATCGGTGAAGTAACCGCAGACAAGGTTCGTATCGTGCAGGATGCAGATTACATCTATCGCGAGGAGATCGCCAAGGCAGGACTTGCCAAAAACCTTGGACAGTATTTCGCAGCATTGACGAACATGCGTAGTGTCGGTGTTATGGGCGACGAGCGTACCTACGATTACGCAATTGCACTCCGTGCAGTCAACACCAGCGACTTCATGACCGCTGATTGCTCCGAGATTCCATTCGAAGTATTGCAGAAGGTTATGACAAGAATTATAAACGAAGTAAAGGGCGTAAACCGTGTAATGTATGATCTGACGAGTAAACCGCCTGGAACGATTGAGTTTGA
>DJEI01000110.1 GCA_002431865.1 Lachnospiraceae bacterium UBA5902 | reverse complement strand
CTCTGTGAGAATCCGGATTTTGATTGGCAGATGTTTTATGGCGCATATGTGCGAACCTATATTGAACGCGATGTTCGGGATCTGTCTGAGATCGGAGACACCGTAAAATTCACTCGCTTTATGACTGCTGCCGCAGCGTCCACCGGGCAGCTCGTCAACCTTGCCTCTATGGCGCGGGATGTCGGGATCAGTCAGCCGACGGCGGAACGATGGCTTTCGATTCTTGTGGCTTCCAACATTGTTTATCTGCTGAAGCCATACTCAAACAACATTACCAAGCGCGCGGTAAAGACTCCAAAGCTGTATTTCTTGGATACCGGGCTGGCGGCCTACCTTACCCGTTGGAATACGCCGGATGTTCTGAAAAACGGCGCTATGGCCGGCGCTTTCTTTGAGAGCTTCGTGATCTCCGAGATCATTAAGAGTTATTATAACAAGGGAATCGTTGAACCGCCGCTGTATTTCTACCGCGACAAAGATATGAACGAGATCGATCTGGTAATTGAAGAAAACGGAACACTGTATCCTCTCGAAATGAAAAAACATGCGGATCCACAGAAGAAGGATATGGATGCGTTCGATTTGCTCGACAAGATCCCTGGCACAAAGCGTGGACCGGGCGGAGTGATTTGCCTTTATGACAGGCTTATCACACTGAAAGGCAATGACCGCGTCATTCCCATCAACTATTTATAATTGATGGGTGCTTCGCTCATAATGTAGGGTGTTATAAAGGTCACATAGATGCGCAACACTTTTCAGAGAAGAAACCGGTTAATGACTCGGGTGCATAACAGCCGAATAGCTATGGCATAACGAATGGTGCCCGGCAGGAAAAGCCCTTCTTTGCCGGACACTTTTCTATATACATTAAAAATACTTCTATTAGTAATCGCAATGCAATTTCTATAATTGTATGGCGGCGTGTATATTTCACTGCTTCTCCATTACAATAATTGTAGTACAATGAGAGAGGTAAGGAATATGATTGAAAAGTTGATTGGCGAGCGTATAAGAGAACAACGCAAGAAAAACAAACTGACACAGGAGCAGTTATCCGAAAAGTTGGGCATGAGCAAAAACCACTTTTCTGCCATTGAGCGTGGCGTTTACCGTGTACAGATTGAAACACTGGTTATGATTATCAATTGTCTTGGTTGTACGGCAGATGATCTGTTTTGTGATGTGATTGACAACGGCTACAAAATCCGATCCAGCCGTTTATCTGAAAAGATTGCCAAACTTCCGCCCGAAGAACAAAGCCGAATTCTGGCAGTTGTTGATACTATGGTAGATAATGCAAGGAAATAACTGCATCTTCTCCCCCATTTGATGAAATCTGCGAAATAAATCGCAGATTTTTTTATTTTCCTCCCACATTCTAACAGACTTCGACAATTCTTTGTGCTATAATAATCGCATAGCAATTACAATAACTGCTATACAATCACAAAGGAGAGTTGAACATGAAAGGAAAAGTATGTGCCTGTACAGGCCATAGACCGCAAAAGCTTCCGTTTCGATTTGACGAAGCAGATGAACGATGCATTCATCTGAAGGAATTGTTAAAGAGCAACATTGAGAGCCTCATCCAGAAAAAAGGCGTTACCCACTTTATTTCAGGCATGGCTCTTGGCGTAGACACCTATTTCGCAGAAATCGTACTTGAATTACGGGATGAAAAATATCCAGAAATCACACTGGAGGCAGCTATTCCATGCGAAACACAGGCTGAACACTGGCTTGAATCACAGAGGGATCGCTACTATTCTGTTATCAGTCGTTGCGATACAGAAACCCTACTTCAAACTGCTTACACGAAAGATTGCATGCACCGGCGCAATCAATACATGGCCGAGCAGTGCGATTATCTCATCGCAGTTTGGGACGGAAGTCCAAGCGGAACCGGTTCTACCGTTCGCTATGCCGAGAAGATCAACAAAACGATAATCCAAATCAACCCAAAATTTCTTAAAGATACAGGAGAAAAACAAGATGAAAACCTATATGCGTAATGTTGATGAATTGGGACGGATAGTCATTCCGGCAGAAGCAAGAGCCGAACTCGGAAATCCGAAAGCCTTTAATTGCACCATTGATGGAGACAAGCTCATTCTTACCGCTGCTGTTCCGCTATGCAAGCTTTGCGGTTCCGAAATAAATGTCAATAAAGAACTCGGTGTCTGCACTTCGTGCATAAGAAAAATCAAAGCTTTCAATCCTTAAACATGAAGCTAAACAAAACTACAAAAACTCCCTGCAGAACAGTCCAATTCTACAGGGAGTTTTATATCATTGTGATGCCAATTTATTTGTCACCGAATCGTCCGCCGGTGGTCGGATACCCATAGATCGAGCCGTCCTTGATCAGCATCTCGTCCTCCCACGGCAAATGGTATTTGCCTGCGGCAAGATCCTTGATGTAGGTAAGCCCCGCATCACTTTCGCCGCCGGGTTTGGCAACATATCCGCGGTGGCCGAGGTTGTAGATATTGTTCTCAAGTCCCCATGTCTTGCGGGCGTTGTCAGCCAACTGCGGATAGATCTCGCCGGTTACGATCTCATACGGGTTGCGGTCACCCTGTACAAGTGTGGTGCCATCGAAGTTGCAAATCTGACCTTCGCCGAAATAATAGAACACACCATCGTATCCTGCAAGGTTGACCGAAATGGTGTACATCAGATTCTGCCATGCGTTTGAACGGTTAGTGAGTATCCACTGGTCATTGACCTGTGTGCTGTAACCGGAAATACGGATATAGCAGTTACAGCCCTTGTAGGCTGCCTCACGGGCAAGCTCCGGAATCATACCGTCGTGGCAGATACACACCGCCAATTTCGAACCTCCCGGGCCCTCGCAGACCGGCATACCCAAGTCGCCGGGATACCACGGCTCAATCGGGTTCCACGGGAACAGTTTCCTGTATTTCAGACAAATCTCTCCCTGCGGATTGATAATAATAGCCGTGTTGTAGGGGTTTTTGGTGGGGTCCGGATTGCGCTCCATAATGGAGAACACGCCATATACGCCTGCCTCTTTACAGGCTTTGCCGAATGCTTCGGTCTCTTTGCCCGGAATATCACACAGAAATTCATCGGTCAGCCACTTTTTGGTGTTCAGTCCCTGTGTGCTGTATTCGGGAAATACGATCAGCTCCACACCCGGATAGCCGGCTTTGGTATTCTTGAGGCAGGTAATGATCTTTTCGACCTGCTTGTCGATATCTGCACGACTGTTCACGATCGGTGCCGGGAACTGAATGGCTGCTGCCAAAAATCCCATGGCCGGTTTACTCATACTACCTATGCTTCCCATAAAAATTCCTCCTTATTTTATTTAATATGGGTTTATGTCATCCCTTACAGGGAATGGCCTTGTTTATGCGGGATATTGTTGCCCGGGCATTTTTGAGCACGATATATCCCTTGCCGAAGCAATCTCTTAAGAGTGTTATAAAATGCCCTGCAGCAAAAACCAAGCAGGAATCCAAGCGGTGAAAACGCCTTCCGCAATCAGCAAAATCGGTACAGTGCTTTTTAAATCTTTTTTCAAAACACTTTCTACGAACATTAGTAACCACAACACACCCCACGCAAGCCATATTGTAAAAAACAGCGGATCGTGGTCTCTCAGCAGTGACAGCAACGATGCAGGAATTGTGTTAATGGCAACAAATAAGCTAAACCAGCCAAGCACTCTGCCGTCTAAACCAAATACGGCATTAAAGCCGATAAACAGATATGTAAACCCAAACAGCAATCCGGTTGCCGCCGCATAATACTCACCTGATATCAACAGAATTATGTTGGCAATCACCGAAAGCCCGCCGGTAAAGAAATTCATAACCGCAAGTGACTTCCCATCAATATTGGTTAGCCGCCCGATTCCGTTAATGGTAAGCACGGCTCCAACATACAACAAACTGACACCCAGCATAACGAGTTCCCCCTTTCCGTAAAGCAAAAAGGCGCTAACGAAATCTCGTTAGCGCCTTTGCTAATTCATTTAGTATGGTTTCATTATACACACATTTAGCAAAAAATCAAGATGCATTTATGATAAACATTACGCTTTATTCTCTTTATATTATAGATTATATATACAATTTGCGTAAGACTGAACTTTAATCCCTAAGTATATCTTCTTGCTTGAAAATTGCTTCAAAATCCAGTATAATTAACATTACTGGTTTATCCAAAAGGAGGATTGGCTACAGTGTTAAGAAAAACATACTATATTGCCGTTAATGACGGCGGACGGTATCCGCTATTGAAAACTGCTCAAGACTACACGGAATTTTTCCATGAGGCATTATCCTTCCCAGACCTGTATGAAACTTACCGATACATAGAAAAGCATGGGCTTGAAAAAATTGCAACCGTCATTACCCGAGTGATTTGACTGCATTGCTTGCAGTCTTTTATTTTTGGGTTAACTCACCGCTGAAAAAAGCTGTATCCGATCAGAGCAGTTCATCATAATTAGCATTATATTGTCACAAAGCCTTTTCAAAAAGGATGAGACAGTATACCGACGATACGGGATGTAATAAAAAGCTTTATTCTTTCGATAACAGAAGAGTAAAATTGAATACTCATCAAAACGGCAGGCTCGTAATCCTTCGATTTTGAGTCTGCCGTTTTCAGTTATTTTGCATGCTGCTTATTCAGCAGAATGCTTTTTCTTTTTAGCGATTACCGCTGTGCCAGTCACAACACCGCCGCTGATGAACAGCAGTGCGATCCACAGCATAAGGTTGCTGTTATCTCCGGTCTGAGGAGACTCTGTGTTGCCCTGATTCGGTTTATCCGGCGTAGTATTGCCTTCATCCGGTTTGCCGGGCTTTGTTTCGCCGCCGCTCTGAGCTGCCTTGATTTCAAACTCCGTGCTGCACTCACCGTCATTATAAACAACGGTCAGGGTGTGCTTGCCGACAGAAAGAGTGCTGAGGTAATCTTTCTTCAGCGTGATAACCGTAGAGCCGGACACGGCAGTGTATTTATCGGCATCGATAAGCATGCCGTCTACCTTAACGCCTGTGAACTTGGAGAAATCTCCGCTTGCAACAAATTTCAGCGTGCTGTCGCTGTTCTGCGTCCATGTACCGTTTGCACCGTCTGTGATTTTATATTC
>DJEI01000043.1 GCA_002431865.1 Lachnospiraceae bacterium UBA5902 | reverse complement strand
CGTGCTTTTTTGTTTTACTGCACAAAATGACGAATGACTTTTGAAAGTGTGCAAAAAATGAATAACTTGAATAGAGCCTCTGTCTGAGAAATCGGACAGGGGCTTTTTGGATATTCAGAGACAGGGAAACTAGGGGGAGTCAGAATTACGAGCAGCGAGAGAAGATTGACTATTAAATGACGACTTGGTGCTTTCACATATATTAAGTGGCAAGATAAACGCTGATGCGATATTTTTTTTTGGGGGGGGGGGNNTTGAATATTCCGATTGGAGTTTCGGATTTTGGCGAAATCCGTAAAAATGGATAGCCGTGTTTGAGGCAAGATCCACAAAAACGCTGAACGAGATGGAGCACGCGTGCGACAGGGCTCCGGAGCAGATCAATGATAAGATGTATGCAAAGGAGTACGAAGACGATTATGACCAGATACTGTGTTATGGAATCGGTTTCTTTAAGAAACGGTTCAGGGTGAAGAAAAAATGAGAAAACAAAACGAGTCCGTTGGAGAACATTATGAAAGATAAATTTGCGGTGTCCATGTTCGGACAAAAACGATTGTCCCGTGAAGGTGGGATAGAAATTGTTGTAAAAGAACTATGCACCAGAATGGTACGAAATGGGTGTCAGGTTACATGCTACAACAGATCTGGTCATCATGTGAGCGGTGCAGAGTATGACAATAAAATTGAATATGATGGAATCCGGCAGAAGGTTGTTCCAACCATTGAAAGAAAAGGAGAAACAGGAATTCTTACATTATATAGTGATGTACAGGCGACTGCTGTTCGCTGGCTGTGGTATCCGTTCATTGCAGTTGGGAAGATCACATTACTGCAAGGCGACCCCGGCGATGGTAAGTCCACAATGATGATGAATCTGATAGCAGAGTTATCAAAAGGCGGAAAGCTGCCGGATGGCAAAGCGGTCGGATTATCGCAGAGAGTCATTTACCAGTGTTCAGAAGACGGGGTATCGGATACCATCAAGCCCCGGCTGGAAAAGTGTGGGGCAGATTGCAGGAATGTGGCCTTTATAAATGAAGAAACATACAGTGGCCTGACACTGGATGATGAACGCATCCGGCAGGCTATTATAGAATTCCGACCACGGTTGGTGGTTATTGATCCGATACAGGCGTATCTCGGAAGTGATTCTGACCTCCAGATTGCAGGCAGAGCCAGAAAGCTGATGCAGCGTCTTGGCATGTGGGCATCTGTATATGATTGCGCCATTGTGCTGATCGGCCACCTCAACAAAAAAGAGGGAACAAAAGGTTTGTATCGGAGCCTTGGCAGTATTGATGTGGTGGCGGCCGCCCGGAGTGTTCTGCAGGTGGAGCGAGATCCAGAGAACGCAGATGTCCGCATCGTCCGGCAGATAAAAAATAGTCTGGCTCCATCCGATGGAGAAATCCGTTTCTCAATAACAGCAGAAAATGGATTTCAATGGCTGGAATGTGAAATAGCACAGAGTCCGGCAGCAGAGCCGGAAACACCAAATTTTGAGTCGAAGTCCGAGAAAGCGGCCTATCTAATCAAAAAGCTGCTTTCTGAAGGAGATATGAGATCCAGAGAAATCTATATGCGGATGAGCGATGAAGGCATTAGCCGTAGGACAGCAGAAAACACAAAGAAGGAACTCGGCATCCGAAGTTATCGCAAGATGCGCCAGTGGTACTGGAGCATACAGCCGGAAGAATGAGAGGAAGTACATGATAAGCAGTGGAACAGAAGCGGTAGACCGCAAGCAGAGAATCAGAGATCGATATAAAGGCGTGGACACCTCCGAACTGGAGGTCATTCCGGCAAAAGCAGTGGAGGGGCTTGGAGAGAGCACCTCTATTCGTCGTGTCGCTGCCTATGTTCGTGTTTCCACGGATAATGATGAGCAGACTTCTTCTTATGAACTTCAGAAAAATTATTACACCGATTACATCAAAGCACAGCCAGGTTGGGAGTTTGTTGGCATCTATGACGATGAAGGTATTAGTGGTACTTCACTGGCGCATCGCAAGGGGATGCAGCAGTTGATTGAAGACTGCAAGGCCGGGAAGATTGACTTGATTCTTACAAAGTCCATCGCCCGTTTTGCCAGAAACATTGTGGACTGCCTTTCTGTCATTGAAACGCTGAAAAATCTTGATCCACCTGTAGGTGTGAAATTTGAAGCAGACAATATCTATACACTGGATAGCAACGGCCGCATGATTTTGACCATTCTGGCATCAGTGGCAGAGGAAGAATCTCATTCCAAGTCTATCATTATGAACTGGTCCATTGACCGCAGATTCAGCCGTGGACTGTTTCTTACGCCTGCTTTATTGGGGTATGATCAGGACGAAGATGGCAATCTTGTGGTGAATCCAGAAGAGGCACAGACGGTAAAAGTCATTTACTATTTGTATCTGAATGGATTTTCGCTGAAGGATATTGCAGAACTTTTAACAGAATACGAGCGGAAAACGAAGCTGGGAAACACAGAGTGGAGTCCCGGCACCATTGCTGGTGTTATTGCCAACGAACGTCATTGTGGAGATGTCCTGGCGAGAAAGACTTTCACACCAAATTTTCTTACCCATAAGGCAAAGAAGAACCACAACGACCGGACGCAGTACCGTCAGCGAGATCACCACGAGGCAATTGTCTCCAGAGATGTTTTCAATGCCGCCAATCATCTGCGCGCATCCAGGACATATAAAAAGAAAAATCATCCTTTACCGGTTTTGAGTGTAGTGGATGATGGTATCCTCCGTGGATATGTGCCTTTTGATAAGGACTGGACAGGTTTCTCGGCAGAAGAGTATCGAGAAGCATCTGAAAGCGTCATGCAGGAAGAACAGCACAATCCGGTAGAGGTGATGAACCGTCTGGATCTTACCGGTTATGAAGTCGTCCGGGCACAGTATTTTGCAACTTTGCAGAATCCAGCGATGACGATTTCAAATGGAAGGCTGCGCTTTAATACAGCCTGTCTGAAAAAGTTTGAGGATGTGGAGTACGTAGAACTGCTTCTGAATTCGGTTGACCGCTGTGTTGCTATTCGTCCGTGCGAGAAGAACAATCCGAATGCCATCCGCTGGGGCAGGCTGAAAGAAGGTCGCTGGTGTGCCAGTACACTTGGTTGCCGCGGTCTGGCAAAAGCCCTTTTTGACATTATGGAGTGGGATGAGGATTTGAAATACCGTTTCCGGGGACAGCTTGTGGAGCAGGGCGGCGATAAGCTGATGCTCTTTGAACTGGATGAACCGGAGATGATCAAGGTCGAGAAAATCGTTCTGCCGCCGAAGGAAGAAGAGACTGAGGGAAAAACTGTAAGACAGACGATTTACATTTTCCCACCTGAATGGGCAGGAACTTTTGGACAGCCAATTACGAGCATCGCACAGGTTGGAATTTTGCAGCAGGAACATTATGCCGGGAATTGGGATGTGCTCCGGCCGGCATCTGAAATTAAGAAATTGAACATATTTACCGCAGAGGGGCTGAATGCTTTGCTCCATGAGGCAGAAGAAATAATGGAAGGATGGATTGACATAGATGGAGGAAAACAGAACGATGATGCCGCAGCAGGAGCAGGCATTGGAAATTGATAGAGATGCAAAAGCTGAAGAACTGGAGAGTACATTTTCGTATGACGGATACCAGGTCGTCCGAAAAGAATTGTTCGCGCATCTTCGTGACCCTGCAATTGTGATTCGTAAAGACAGCATCACATTCAACACAGCCTGCATCACCGGGCTGGAAGATGTGGTTTATATCCACGTCATGTTCAATAGCGATTTGAAGCGCATCGTTGTGCGTGGCTGTGATGAAAATGACAAGGATGCCAGTGCAAAGCAATGTTGACGGAGCAAAGCTCGCTGCATTCATCGATGCGGCCGTGGCGGATAGCATCAAGGAGCTGGAAAAGAGAGACGATGATCTGTCAAAAGCTGGCATGCTCATGCTGGGCAATGTGGATGGCAAGAATATGGTGAAACAGATGAGTCCCCAGTTTTTGGAGTTCGTGCTGGATGCGTATAGGAGTTTGAAATATGCAAGATAAGTGACTTTGAAAAACTGTACACCTTGTACTAGCGTCGCAAACGACGAAAGTTTAAGACATGAATTTGCGAAAGACTTGAAATACACACGATAATCAACAAAAAATTGCTGGAAAGTTCACACTGGACTGCTTGATAAAAGGGCATCTTTATGGTAACATGAAAGTACAATAGGAGTGGTGTATGCTCCTGCGAGAAAGGCGGTGAGACCGATGGGATTGAAAGATAGCGTTACAAAGGACTATATACGAGATAATGCCGTATTTGCAGATGCATTCAACTACTTCCTGTATGGTGGAGAAGCAGTTATTGATCCTAAAAGTCTTGTTGAAATGGACTCTACGGAATTGGCTGTGCCGTACTATATCGATGAAAACAAAGGTATGCAGACCGAATCGGCACAGAAATACAGAGATGCTTTGAAATCCACAACGGTCATGTATAATGATAAAGCAACATATATGATTCTGGGTGTGGAAAACCAGACTGATATCAACTATGCAATGCCAGTGAAGAATATTGTGTACGATGTACTTCAATATGGCAGACAGGTAACGGATCTCGCAAGAAGGCACAGAAAAGAACATCCGGGAAAGAAACCGACAACAGAAGAGTTCTTATCGGGTATTTATAAAGAAGACAGATTAACACCGGTGATTACACTTGTGGTTCATTTTGGAGACAGCGAGTGGGATGGGCCGATGTCTTTAAGAGAAATGATGGCTACAGCCGATGAGAAAATTCTTTCCTATGTGCCGGATTATAAAATCAACTTGCTTGAACCAGCACGGATGACCCCAGAAGAGATGGGAAAGTTCCAATCTACTCTGAGAGAGGTATTCAGATTCATCAAATTCTCTAAGGATGGCGAAAAATTGGATGAATACCTGCAATCTGAGGATCGTTTGAAGCATCTTGATGTTAGCGCAGCAAAGGTGATTAAGGTAAGCACAGGTTCTATAGCAATCCATAGAAATAGA
>DJEI01000044.1 GCA_002431865.1 Lachnospiraceae bacterium UBA5902 | reverse complement strand
TCTTTCATACCGATCAACGGATCGATCTTGCCCTTGATTGCTGCTTCTGTAAGAACTTTTGTAGTCTCCTGGAAGGATGCAGCTGACAGGAATGAATTTGTTGCAAGAGATGCCTTTGTGATACCAAGTAATACCTGGGATCCAACTGCCTGCTCTTTGCCTTCTTCCTCAAGCTTTTCGTTCAGTTCAAGGAAATCAAGAGAATCTACCATGCTGCCCGGAAGCAGATCAGAATCTCCATTTTCTTCTACACGGATCTTCTGTAACATCTGACGAACGATAACTTCAATATGCTTATCGTTGATTTCTACACCCTGCAGACGATATACACGCTGTACTTCGCGAAGCATGTAATCCTGTACGGCACGCACACCCTTGATCTTTAAGATATCGTGTGGATTTACAGAACCTTCCGTCAGCTCATCACCGGCTTCAAGTACAGCACCGTCCATGATCTTGATACGTGATCCATAAGGAATCAGGTAGGTCTTTGTATCTCCGGATTCTGGATCCGTCACAATAACTTCACGCTTCTTCTTGGTATCCTTAATAGTAGCAACGCCGCCGAACTCTGTAATAATTGCAAGTCCCTTTGGCTTACGTGCCTCAAAAATTTCCTCTACACGAGGAAGACCCTGTGTAATATCGTTACCAGCTACACCACCGGTATGGAATGTTCTCATGGTAAGCTGTGTACCAGGCTCACCGATGGACTGTGCTGCGATAATACCAATTGCTTCACCAACCTGTACGGCCTGACCGGTTGCCATGTTGGCACCATAACATTTTGCACATACACCCATGTGGGAACGGCAGGTAAGAATGGTACGGATCTTCACACTTGTGATTGGATTTCCCTTTTCATCAACACCTTTATTCACAACATCCGCTGCGCGGCGAGGTGTAATCATATGGTTTGCCTTAACAATGACATTTCCGTCTTTGTCGCAGATTGTCTCACAGGAGAAACGTCCGGTAATACGTTCTTCCAGACTTTCGATCTCTTCCTTGCCTTCCATAAATGCCTTAACGATCATTCCCGGAATTTCACGGTTCGTTCCTGCACAACAGTCAGACTCACGAACGATCATATGCTGGGATACATCAACCAGACGTCTGGTCAGATATCCGGAATCGGCCGTACGAAGTGCAGTATCGGACAGACCTTTACGGGCTCCATGCGCTGACATGAAGTACTCCAGTACGTCCAGACCTTCACGGAAGTTTGACTTAATTGGCAGCTCGATGGTTCTACCAGTTGTATCGGCCATCAATCCACGCATACCGGCCAGCTGCTTGATCTGTTTATCAGAACCACGGGCTCCGGAATCAGCCATCATGAAGATGTTGTTGTACTTGTCAAGTCCGGTAAGAAGTGCTGTTGTCAGCTCATCATCCGTCTCTTTCCAGGTCTCTACAACTTCCTTATAACGTTCTTCTTCTGTGATAAGACCACGCTTATACTGACGTGTGATACGGTCTACGGTATTCTGTGCCTGCTCGATCATCTGTGGCTTCTGTGGCGGCACGGTCATATCAGAAATTGATACGGTCATGGCAGCTCTTGTAGAATATCCATATCCCATTGCCTTGACATCATCCAGCACCTCAGCTGTCTTTGTCGCACCATGAATATTGATAACTTTCTCCAGAATCTGCTTGATCTGTTTCTTTCCAACGTGGAAGTCAATTTCCAGTTTCAATGCATTCTCCGGAATGCTTCGGTCTACAAATCCCAGATCCTGTGGAATAATCTCATTAAAGATCAGAAGGCCAAGTGTAGTCTTGATGAATCCAGATACTTCTGTTCCGTCAGCCATAGTTGCCTTGCGGTATACATAAATACTCTGATGGAGTGTGATCTCTCCATTCTCGTATGCAAGCAATGCCTGATTCATGCTTCCATAATGATAGCCGAACAGATCCATTGGCTTACATAATACACGACGGTTATTATCTGTTGTATCTTCAAACCAGATCAGATCATACAATCCAATCTCGCTCTTTCCGGTCTTTGGATCCGGTGTGGTTGCTTTCTTTAATTCCTCAATATCGTTATACACTTTATCGGAAACAGCAACTGCATCTTTTTTATCCTTGTAATCTGCCAGTTTGTGCATGGTCAGATAATATACTCCAAGGACCATATCCTGGGAAGGAACGGCTACCGGACCACCATCGGATGGCTTCAACAGGTTGTTTGGTGATAACAGCATAAAACGACATTCTGCCTGCGCTTCTACGGACAGTGGAAGATGCACGGCCATCTGGTCACCATCGAAATCGGCGTTGAATGCGGTACATACCAGTGGATGAAGCTTAATTGCCTTACCTTCTACAAGGATTGGCTCAAATGCCTGGATACCCAGTCTGTGCAGTGTAGGGGCACGGTTTAACATAACCGGATGCTCTTTAATTACTTCTTCAAGCACATCCCATACCTCTGGCTGAAGTCTTTCTACCATCTTCTTGGCGCTCTTGATATTGTGAGCAATTCCCTTTGCTGCCAGTTCTTTCATAACAAATGGCTTAAACAGCTCAATTGCCATCTCTTTCGGTAAACCACACTGATAGATCTTAAGCTTTGGCTCTACACAGATAACAGAACGTCCAGAGTAGTCAACTCGCTTTCCTAACAGGTTCTGACGGAAACGTCCGCCCTTACCCTTTAACATATCAGACAGAGACTTCAAAGCTCTGTTTCCAGGACCGGTAACCGGACGTCCACGACGACCATTATCGATCAGGGCATCAACCGCTTCCTGAAGCATACGCTTCTCGTTGCGCACGATAATATCCGGTGCACCGAGATCAAGCAGTCTTCTCAGACGGTTGTTACGGTTAATAATTCTACGATAGAGATCATTCAGATCGGAGGTTGCAAAACGACCACCATCCAACTGAACCATCGGACGTAAATCTGGTGGAATAACCGGGATAACTGTCATGATCATCCATTCTGGCTTATTTCCAGACTCACGGAATGCTTCTACAACTTCCAGGCGCTTGATAATACGTGCACGCTTCTGTCCCGTTGCATTCTCCAACTCTGCTTTCAGCTCTGCGGAATCTTTTTCCAGATCAATCGCAGCAAGCAGTTCATGAATGGCTTCTGCTCCCATTCCTACACGAAATGCACTTCCGTACTGCTCTCTTGCTTCCTGGTATTCAGCCTCAGAAAGCACCTGCTTGTATGCAAGAGAAGTATCTCCTGCATCAAGCACAATATAAGAAGCGAAATAAAGCACACGCTCAAGTACACGCGGAGATAAATCAAGGATCAGACCCATACGGGATGGAATTCCCTTGAAATACCAGATATGGGAAACCGGAGCTGCCAGCTCAATATGTCCCATACGCTCTCTACGAACACTGGATTTTGTAATTTCTACACCACAACGGTCGCAGACAACACCTTTATAACGAATCTTTTTATATTTACCACAATGACATTCCCAGTCTTTCTGCGGTCCAAAAATTTTCTCACAGAAAAGACCATCCTTCTCAGGCTTTAAGGTTCTGTAGTTAATTGTCTCCGGCTTTTTTACTTCGCCATGAGACCACTCACGGATCTTCTCAGGTGATGCTAATCCAATCTGGATCGCATCAAACTGCATTGCCTGATTCATGTCCTTTTTATTTGTTTCTGGCATTTATGACACTCCTTCCCAATTACTCTTCATCATCAAGAACTTCTTCTGCGTCATCAAAGAGATCATCAGCATCGCCGAAATCTTCATCATCGTTATCATTTTCCGGTTCTACATTGACAAGCTCTTCATTATCGGAATCGAACTCCTGCTTGGTAAATCCGTGTTTTTCAAACGACTCACTGTCTTCAAATGCATAATCTCTGTCATCTCTGTCATTTCCAATGATGGCATTGATATCGGTATTTCCGTACTCACTTGTCTCAATGAGTTCTACTTCATTTCTGTCTTCGTCAAGCACTTTGACGTCCAGACCCAGAGACTGTAATTCCTTCAAAAGTACCTTGAAAGATTCCGGAACACCCGGCTCAGGGATATTCTCGCCTTTGATAATAGCCTCGTAAGTCTTTACTCGTCCTACGACATCATCGGACTTAACGGTCAGGATCTCCTGCAATGTATATGCAGCACCATATGCTTCCAGTGCCCATACCTCCATCTCTCCGAAACGCTGTCCACCGAACTG